>JALFCW010000013.1 GCA_022771625.1 Prevotella sp. | reverse complement strand
TTTTTAACTTTTTGCTTGTATAGTTCAGAATTAATCATTATCTTTGCACCGTCAATTCATCAATAATGTAAATAGTATGATAAAACGAGTATTAACCGATAAGATATTGTCTTTATTAGGAGGCAATAAAGCCATAACGATAATGGGTGCCCGACAAGTAGGCAAATCAACCCTCCTTCAGATGGTGTTAGGGGAGCGTGATAAGGTTTTGTGGATGAATGGTGACGATAGGGATGTTCATGAATTGTTTGTCAACATGACATCAACCCGCTTGAAAGCGATAATTGGTAATAATGAGATTATTGTCATCGATGAAGCCCAACGAATTCCTGACGTTGGTCTTCGCATTAAACTAATCACCGACCAGATCAGCGGAGTACAGGTTGTTGCCACTGGTAGCAGTAGTTTTGAATTGTCAAATAAGATAAATGAGTCGCTTGCTGGCAGGAAGCGTGAATTCATATTGTTTCCACTCACATTTCGTGAAATGGTAGAAGACACTAACCTCATGAACGAAATAAGGATGTTGCCTCATAGGATGGTGTATGGATATTATCCCGAGGTGGTTTCCAATCCGGGGAACGAGAAAATTATTCTAAAGGAATTGTCAGACAGTTATCTTTATAGGGATATTTTGTCATTGGAAGGGATTGGTAAACCGGATAAACTTGTCAGGCTGCTTAAGGCACTTGCGCTTCAGATTGGAAGTCAGGTGTCGTATAATGAGGTAGGCAGATTGGTAGGACTTGATTCAAAGACTGTAGAGAAATACATCAACATACTCGTGAAGTCATACATCATATTCCTTATGCCCAGTTTTTCACGCAATCTCCGTAATGAACTGAAGACTTCGCGGAAGATATTCTTTTGGGACTTGGGAATAAGAAATGCTGTTATTGGCAATATGGCACAGGTGGAAAACCGTCAAGATGCGGGGGCATTATGGGAAAATTTTGTTATTGCCGAGCGAATGAAACAGTTGGCATATAATGGCTCATTTGCCCAGTCATATTTTTGGCGAACAAAACAGCAACAGGAAATCGACTATATCGAGGAAGAAGACGGGCAAATAAAGGCTATTGAGATAAAATGGAATCCCAACAAGTCGGCGACCAAATGTCCGGACTCCTTTCTCGGTGCATATCCCGATGCTGAATATAAAGTGATAACTCCCAACAATATTGAGGAGCTTCTGATTATGTAGCTTATATAAGTTATGGATATTTTAGGTAATATGTGTGTTGCAAATATAAAAGCGTTTTTATACACGTTCCTGTTATGGATTATTGTAGGAGTAATCACTAAGGTGATGTTCTGCTTGATGTACCTTGGCGAATATGGGTTTGCCGAATGGTTGCAGGTGATGTGGCATGGGGTGAGGCTCGACATCAGTATTTCAGGATATATCACTATGGTGACGGGACTGCTGTTGATTGTCGGTATATGGTGGAAAGGTAAGGCCATGGGATGGATAAGGGCGATATGGTCGGGCATAGCGGCATTGGTGTGTAGTTTGGGATATGTCAGCAATATCGTGCTTTATGGATATTGGCGGTTCCCTCTCGACAATACACCTTTATTATATATAAAGACATCACCAGCGGATGCCGTGGCAAGTATGACTACCATGCAGATGATATTTGTGCCGATAGTAATCTTGGGTGTGGCTGCACTGTTGTTTATTCCGCAACGGTGTATATGGCGCTCATTGGAAAAGTCATGTCGAAAGACTACTGGAAGGGATACTTTAGGTAAAAGGATAATAGATTCTGTAATCATGTTGTTCCTCTCTGCTTTGCTTATCATACCGATAAGGGGTGGGGTGGATACTGGCACTAATCATACGGGAAGCGTGTATTTCTCATCCGACATACTTCTCAATCATGCTGCCGTCAATCCTCTGTTCTCATTTATGGAGGCTGCCACTCATCAGGAGAATATTGCCACTCGCTATCGCTATATGGAAGAAAAGGATGCTGACGGGATATTCCGACAGATGACATATACGTCTCTGCGTCCTGATGCCGAGAGAAAGGATTATAATGTTGTCTTGATATGTCTTGAGGGATTCTCGAAATATATCATGGAAGAGAAAGGACACGTTAAGGGTGTCACTCCAAATCTCGACAGACTCACTCGTGAGGGAATATATTTCTCGAATATCTATGCCAACTCCTTCCGCACCGACAGGGCTATGGTGGCAGTGATGAGCGCATTGCCCGCACAACCCACAATGAGCGTGATGGACATGACACGAATATCCACATCGTTGCCTTCTCTTGCCGGGGCTCTTGGCAAGAACGGATATGACACCCATTTCTATTATGGTGGCGATGCCAATTATAGCAACATGAAGTCTTATCTGATGGGAACAGGATTCCAAAACGTAACCCACCAGTTTGATTTCGACAAAAAGCTCCAGACTGGTAAGTGGGGAGTGGCAGACGGACCGGTGTATGACCGCTTGCTTGCTGATATCAAGGCTTTTGACCCGAATAAACGGTTTATGAAGATGATGATGACGGGAAGTAGTCATGAACCTTTCGATGTTCCCGACTATCACAAGATGAAGCAACCAGAGCTCAATGCTTTCTCGTATGCCGACTATCATCTTGGCCGATTCATCACTGAGTTGAAGAAGTTGCCGCAATGGAAGAACACATTGGTAGTGATAGTGCCCGACCATCTCGGTTGCTGGCCTCAGAAGATAGATAATTATAAACTGTGGAGATATGAGATTCCGCTTGTCATGCTTGGCGGCATGTTCTCTGAGCCTCGCGATGTGGAGACAATAGGAGGACAGATTGACATCTCAGCGACAATATTGGCTATGCTTGGACTACCGCATGATGAGTTCCTCTATTCCAAGGACTTGCTCGATGCCGAGGCTCCGCACTTCGCCTTCTTCACATTCCCCGATGCTATGGGACTGATAGATTCCACTGGATATGTCATCTTCGACAACACCCAGAATACTGTTGCCGCATCGTCAAAAGACAAAGCTGTTGACGACCGAACAACGAAGGCAAAGGCTTATCTGCAAAAGCTATATGACGACCTCGGGGAAAGGAATAATTAAACACGGAGACACAAAGACACGGAGTCATTGGACAACCAACTGATTATTCACCATCCTCGTCATATACGACTGGATGATGGCTTTCACCTGACGTTCCATGTCTGCCGCAATTTTTGGCTCTTTAGACAAGAGGTTTTCCTTGAGCAGAAGGTCGGTGCGGAAGCGGTATAGAGCCTTGGCTTTATGTCCGTCAAACTGCAGGAGCCAGTCGCCCTTGACGTATTGGTAGATGCCATTGATATAGTTGACTGCCCATGTGTCCTCGTCCTTGGTGGTGAGCAGGTCGCAGCCAAATGCCACATACTTGCGGTCATATCCTAAATATGACAATACCGTGGGCATGATGTCAATCTGTTGTGCAATGGCATTGCGCATTCCGGGTTTCAGGTCTCCGCTTGGGTCGAAGAAGATTATCGGCGAGCAGAATCCACCAAGGTCGGTCTGATAATAGGCATGGTCGCTCAGGTTGGTGTGGTCGCTTGTTATGACAAACAGGGTGTTCTTGTACCATGGTTGTGTCTTTGCCTTTTCGAAGAACAGTCGCATGGCATTGTCGGTATATCTTATGCATTTGTGGATGGCAATACCCTCTTCCTTATATATATCCTTGTATTTCTCAGGCACCTTATATGGATGATGGGAAGAAGCCGTAAATACAGCCGACACAAA
>JALFCW010000120.1 GCA_022771625.1 Prevotella sp. | reverse complement strand
GTTATTTTATAAACTCGTCCATTTTGCATTTGGTGATGGCGCCGAATTGCCTTATGTCCGACAGCGTGACGTGGGACGTGGCTGTATTGAGATACATGTATTTATACAAGTCGCTGACGAGAATGGAGGGGTTGTCCTTGATTTTCTCGTTCATTATATAGCTGAACTCATCGCATAGATATGTGCCCATAACCGCGTCGGGACTGTCGCCATGCACTATTGAGGTCTCATTGCTGTTGGCTGCCGTCATGCATAACACTCCGGTGGGGAGCTGGCTCTTGGCAATGGCTCCGCTGTAGCACGCCTCAATGCATAGCATCAGCTTGCGGTAGCGTTGCAGTGTTGACATTGCCTGGAGCCATCCGCAGAACTGCTCGGTTGAGATGTTCTCGCTGTTGTTTCCACGCCAGCATAGCTCGCCTTTCGTGGTGCCGTGGCCGCTCCAGAAGATGAATACATTGTCGTCGGGCTGAGGGGCGAACACATCACCTGAGGTGAGCAAATCCTGCAATTGGCCGGGAGTGAGGTCGGGAGTGTGATAGTCAACGACGGCTCCATCCATGAGATTGACTCCATCCGAGGTGCTCTTGATGACCCCACGGAAGGGATTGTGCGTGTCGTTGGCCACTGCGTCGTTGATGATGAGCAGGATGTGGTTGTCGTCATATCCGTTGCGCTTGAGTGTCTGGTAGATAGCGAGTGCGTCGGCATTGTGGCGGTAGTTTTCAAATCCAATGCTGCTTGCCACAATCACAGCCCATTTGTTGCCGAGCGCGCCATAGTTTTTCGGGTCGGCAATTGACTCGAACAATTCAGGCGCAAGCTTTGTGGGTGTCCACTCGGTCAGTGTCTCATCGTCATTTTCGCGCAGTGTGAATGTTTCGGAGTCAATATGAAAATAAATGTTAATCTTCCCGTCTTCCTGTTCCCATAGGTAATAACATGGATGCAGGTTGATGCCTTTATAAAAATCCCATTCGCCCGCCATTCCGTAAATCTGGGGAATATTGCCTCCGCCAATCATTTGCAGCACAGGTTGAATGCCGTTGGTGTCGTAGTTGGCCACGGCGTGTTCGTCGGTAGTCATCCGCTTGATAGCCTCGTTGGCGTCGGTGCCGTTGGTCCAGTGGGCATAAGTGGAAAGCAGCGCCATCATGACGGCATCGTATATAAACGCCTCGCCACACAGGGCGTTGCCTTGGTTGACATTGGGAAACTTGCTCTTGAAACGCTTGATGAAGGTGCTCTCTATGTTCGGTGCAAGGGCAATGCCGGAGGCGTCGGAATAGGCTTCCTGGTTGTTGAATGTGCCGGCATTGTCGGTGAAGATGATGCACATGTCATCACGATGGTTCATGTCCCATTGGTTGGCGGCTTTATAGTGGCGGTAATTGCTTGAGGCAACCAACACAATTACGTCATCCAATGTGTCAAATCCCTTGTCCTTGGCATACTGATATGCCCTGGAGAGCATATCCTCAATCTCGGCGTTGGTGGCATTGGGCGATACCAGTTCGTTGAACCCGATGTCTATGCCCCATTCGTTTGCCATAAACGGCATCTTGTCGTGGAAGGACAGTCCGTAGGCATCGTTGGATGAAATCACCATTATCGACTTTGATTCCATCAGTTGGCAAACGCGCAACATCATTTCTCCCTGGCAAAGGTCGTTCTCCGACATAAACCACGTGTTGCCGTATTGCATGCACTGTCTCTGCAGGTCAACCGAGGTGGCAGTGGGCAGAATGATTGGCTTGTCGGCGATTTTCCCTAACTTTGCCGTTTTTTTTGCCACTGAAATCAGCGTCTGGCATTTTGTGGAGCCTTCGGGCCCTATGATGGCAGTGCATTGATTGTCCAACACTGCATTTTCCACATCCAATATCCAGTCGTTGTTGTCGCAATTATACCATCTGATCCCGACACTTAGTTGTTTTGACATCGACTTCTGTGCATCGGCAAAGTCGGCAGCCGCCCACTCTGCCATGTTCTTCTTGGCCAAGGAGTCTTCCGAGTTGTAGAACACTGCGACATAATAGTCATAACCCACTTCAGGGTCAAAACGGTTATTGCCCGGCTCGTCGTCATGGCATGACGACAAGCCGAGCAACAATAATACAGCAATGAAGCTGAATATTTTTCCTTTATACATTATTTATAATTATATTGCGGGTGCATAGGGGATTTCAATGGCTTTGTTGTCCTCATCGGCGAAGTTCCATTTGTTTTCGTAAATGACAGCCTCGACTATTGGCCAATCCCATGTTACTCCCTCCAGTTTCCATTTTCCGGCCTTTATGTCGATACCCAGTCCCCATTTTAAGCCTGCCGACACTTTTGCCTTGATTTCTTTTATTGGTTTGCCTTCGGCTAAGTTTGCACCAAAAGTGCCGGTAACCTCGCCCTTGAAATACGGGCCCATTGTGGATTTCGGCGAAATAAATCCGAATAGACTGAGATCACATTTGAGGAACACTGAATATTCCAGGCTCAGCTTGCCTATTAAGGAAATTTCGGGGTCGCCCACTTTCCTTTCTTCTTTCTTGGTTTTATAATCACGCCAGCCTATGTCTTTTTTCCATTTACTGGTTGTTCCTCCTGAATACTTATAGCTGAATTCCTGTCTATAACCTAATGAGGCATCGAAACCGCCTTTGAATCCATGACAGATCTTGGGAGTGGTGGTCACGTAAACGGGTATCACTCCACACCAGAAGATATATGAGAGCGACGTGATGGTGGCAAGTTCCATCTCGCCGTATTCCTCGGGCACCTTAAATGCGCGGCCTGCAACTGCTTTCAGTTTTGCCGAGGCGCCAAGCTCGTATTTGATGCCATAACTGAATTCCTTAAGGGTGAACCACTCGCCCTTCCATTCCACATTGAAACCGGCAAGAGCCGAAAATGCAAGTCTCTCAGCGCCTATCTCCATATAGAATACACTGTCTTTTTCGGTTTGCTTTTTTTTGAAAGTCAAATCTTTCAAGGCAATATTGATGTTCACCGGGGTGAAGCTAAAACTGCCGCCCCAGTTCTTTTTCTCAAGGTCCTCAACAAGTACGCCTGAGGTGCCTATTCCGCTCACTGTTCCGGGAATGGAATCCACGGCAGTGGCCACATGAGGTGCTTCGCCGTCGTTGTCCTTGCCGTCGTTGTTAATGATGATGGCAGCGGGGTGATATACATTGCCTGAGTCGGTCTTTTCCACGTAATGCATCTCATTGATAGAGCCGTCGTTGGTGCGCGCCGGTTGGTTCTTGTCGGTGTAGATGTCGGATGACAGGATGAAATGCCCGTCGGGTATTATCTCGTCATAGGTGCAGGCCGAGAGATTGAGCACAACACGGTTGTTGTTGTCATAGTTGGCGTTCTCAACAGTCTTGCAGAATGGCAGTTCGTTTACTGAGCGCCACACTACAATCTTGTCGCCCTTCTTCATTGTGAGTCCCTTTGTTGTGGCATAGGGCTTGCTCACTGTGATGACGCTTGTGTCCTGTGCGGTTATTAGAACGTCCGATGGGTCGAGGAAATCGTTGTAGCACATTACGTACACCTTGGAATCGGTAGTGCTTGTGCCGCCGTTGTTCCCGTCGTCGTCACTGCATGACCATAAGAACATGGCCAAAAGCAGAAAAAATAAATTAATACTTTTCTTCATAATTGCTATATATTAATATTGTTAATTAGATACACCCATTTAGGTGTTGTTGCTTGTTTCGGTGTGCAAAATTAATATAAAAATTTTAATTCTCGTACTTTATTTACCAAAAAATTCCGTTGGAATCGATATTTTTTCCGTATTGACCAAAAATATACGTATTGACAAGAATTAGGTTGCCCAAAACGCCCTTTTTATTTGTGTGAAAAAATCCCGCAATCGTCATAAAGGCGATTGCGGGATTTTGTTTTAGTATTTTAAAAATCCATCTTGTCGAGAGAATCATTGAAATCTTTGGGCTCATGTGGCTCGTGGATTTCCTCCTGCTCGGGACGAGGACGACGCTCACCTCTTTCGGGACGAGGACGACGCTCGCCTCTTTCGGGACGAGGACGACGCTCACCACGCTCAGGACGCTCACGACGTGCGGGACGCTCCTGATAGTCGGCTGGCTTCTCGATAAGAACTCGGTGAGAGAGCTTGTACTTGCCTGTCTTCGGGTCAATCTCAAGCAACTTCACCTTTATCTTGTCGCCTTCCTTGATACCTGCCTCTTCAACTGTCTCAAGGCGCTTCCAGTCAATCTCGCTGATGTGGAGCAGACCGTCCTTGCCAGGGAGAATCTCTACGAAGCATCCGTAAGGCATGATAGAGCGTACTGTTCCGTCATAAACCTCACCAACCTCAGGGATGGCAACGATGGCCTTGATCTTGCCAAGGGCTGCGTCGATGCTTTCCTTGTTGGGAGCACTAACCTGCACCTTGCCAACTCCGTCAATCTCGTCGATGGTGATGGTGGCACCTGTGTCCTCCTGCATCTGCTGGATAATCTTTCCACCCGGACCGATAACAGCACCGATGAACTCCTTAGGTATCTCAATCTGTACGATACGTGGTACCTGTGGCTTCATCTCGGCACGTGGTTCGGCAATAGTGTCGGTGATGCAGTTTAGGATGTGCTCGCGACCTGCCTTTGCCTGCATGAGAGCCTTCTCGAGAATCTCGAATGACAGACCGTCGCACTTGATATCCATCTGGGTGGCTGTCAGACCATCGCGTGTACCGGTGGTCTTGAAGTCCATATCTCCCAAGTGGTCCTCGTCACCAAGAATGTCGCTAAGTACGGCATACTTCTCCTCGCCTGGATTCTTAATAAGTCCCATGGCAATACCGCTCACAGGCTTCTTCATTGGAACACCGGCATCCATAAGAGCAAGAGTTCCGGCACATACAGTAGCCATTGACGAAGAACCGTTAGATTCGAGGATCTGGCTTACGAGACGTACTGTGTAGGGGAAGTCCTCGGGTATCTGACCCTTCAGACCGCGCCATGCCAGGTGACCGTGACCAATCTCACGGCGACCTACGCCACGCTGAGCTTTGGCCTCGCCAGTACAGAATGGGGGGAAGTTATAGTGGAGAAGGAAGCGCATGTAGCTCTTGTCGAGCACATCGTCAACCATCTTCTCGTCGAGCTTAGTACCAAGTGTACATGTGGTGAGCGACTGAGTCTCGCCACGGGTGAAGATTGAACTTCCGTGAGGCATTGGCAGTGGGCTGACCTCGCACCAGATGGGACGGATCTCGTCAGTCTTACGACCATCAAGACGGATACCCTCATCGAGGATACAACGACGCATTGCATCGCGCATCACATCGTGATAATAGCGGTCCATCATGGCAGCCTTCTCCTCAAGTTCATCCTCTGAGAGATCTGCATGGGCTGTATTGTATGCCTCCTTGAATTCGGTGAGGATATTTTCGAAAGCCTCCTGACGGGCCTGCTTCTCAAGAGCCTGCTTGGTCACGTCGTAAGCTTTCTGATAGAGTTCCTTGTTCATCTGCTCACGGAGCTCTTCGTCGTTGACCTCATGGTCATACTCACGCTTTACATCCTTGCCAAGTTCCTTAGAGAGCTCTACCTGCATCTCGCACATGGGCTTGATAGCGTCCATAGCGGCCTTTAATGCGCCAATCATGTCCTGCTCGCTCACTTCCTTCATCTCGCCTTCCACCATCATGATGTTATCGGCAGATGCACCAACCATGATGTCCATGTCGGCATCCTTCATCTGGTCGAAAGTGGGGTTGATAACGTATTCGCCGTTTATACGGGCTACGCGAACTTCACTGATTGGACATTCAAAGGGAATGTCGGAACAAGCCAATGCTGTTGATGCTGCAAATCCGGCAAGAGCGTCGGGCTGGTCAACACCATCGGCAGAGAAAAGCATTACATTTACATACACCTCCGCATGATAGTTGGAGGGGAACAACGGGCGGAGAACACGGTCAACAAGGCGAGATGTCAGAATCTCGTTGTCGCTGGCTTTGCCTTCGCGCTTGGTGAAACCGCCGGGGAAGCGGCCTGCTGCTGCATACTGCTCTCTGTAGTCAACCTGCAGAGGCATGAAATCTGTTCCGGGAACTGCATCCTTTGCGGCACAAACGGTGGCCAAAAGAACGGTGTTGCCCATACGGAGCATACATGAACCGTCGCACTGTTTTGCCACTTTCCCGGTCTCGATGCTGATGGTTCTTCCATCAGGCAACGATACTGTTTTCGTAATTACGTTCATCTAAAATTTTGTTTGTTTACATCAAAAATCGGGCAAAGTTACTCATAATTATACAAATGAACGAGAAAAATACCAAATATCTGCTGATATTTTCATTTTTTTATGATTTTATTTTGTATTTCGACTAACTTGCACTAACTTTGCAGCCAAAATCGGAAGATTGAAGATTGAAAATTAAAGATTGAAGATTGAATGTTGAAAATTGAAAGATTGAATTATTATATGAAGAAAATGTTTTCGGCAGCCGCCTTGGTGATGGCTGCGTTCGCCTTTGTGGCATGTAGCGAGAAAAAGTTCCACGTGGAAGGTAGCATTGAGAATGCCAAGGACTCTCTGCTCTATTTTGAGAATATCAGTCTTGAGGGACCTGTGGTAGTGGATTCAGTGAAACTTGATGCCGACGGCAACTTTGACTTTAGTGACAAGTGCCCAGAGGCTCCCGAGTTCTATCGCCTGCGTATTGCAGGACAGATAATTAATATCTCCATCGACTCTACCGAGACTGTCTCTGTAAAGGCAAAAATGCCTGAAATGGCTGCTAACTATGAGGTGAGCGGTTCCGAGGAATGTTCAAAGATCCGCACTCTCGCCCTTAAGCAGATTGCACTTCAGAATACTGTTATCGATTTGGAGAAGAATACCTCTCTCGGCAGCGATGTCATTGCCGACAGTATTACAAAGATGATTGATGCTTACAAGAATGATGTCAAGGCTAATTATATCTTCAAGGAGCCGAAGGCAGCATCTTCTTATTTTGCTCTCTTCCAGGCTATTGGTCCGTATTTGATTTTTAATCCACGCAGTAATCGTGACGACATAAAGGTGTTTGCTGCAGTAGCTACCAGTTGGGATACATTCTATCCCGGTGCTTTGCGTGGCGAGAATCTGCATAACATCGCTATCGAGGGAATGAAGACTGCCCGCATTGTGGCTGCCGACCAGAAGGCAATGGAGATTGATGCAGACAAGGTGACTGAGACGGGAATAATCGACATCAAACTGATTGATAACAAGGGAACTGCCCGTGCTCTTTCTGAGTTGAAGGGTAAGGTGGTGCTTCTCGATTTCCATCTCTTTGCTCTTGAGGATTCGCCAAAGCGTATTCTCATGTTGCGCGAATTATATAATAAGTATCATGCGCAAGGACTAGAGATTTATCAAGTGTCTCTCGACCCTGACGAGCATTTCTGGAAGCAGCAGACAGCTGCATTACCGTGGATATGTGTGAGGGATGCTGATGGTACTGCATCAAAATATGTCAACCTCTACAATGTGCAGTCAGTGCCAGAGTTCTTCCTCATCGACAAGAGTAACTCTCTCGTCAACCGCTCTTCACAGATTAAAGACGTAGAGGCAGCCATTGCCGCATTGCTCTAATTAGGGATTGTCGTTTAATTCTTTCAGTTAGCCCTGGAAGGGCGGCATAACGGAGGATAGCCCTGAAAGGGCGACATAACATAGGATAGGGCGTGAGCCCTATCATTTGGGGGCATTTATTTTCTCCTCCCTCGCACGCCGTCGGCGTGCGGGGGAGGAGTTTTTTGGGGGGGATATACCATTACACAGGGTTTATACCCTGTGCTATGTTATGTCGCCCTTTCAGGGCTTGGCTGCGCTAGGTTATGTCGATTCTTATCATATACAAAGATACAAAATTTCTATCACATTGAGAAATAGGTGGTTATAAATAATCTTAAAATTTAACGACACTCCCTAATTATATTTATCGTTTTAAAATAAAACCGACTTTTTGAACATATTCAATTTATATGTGAATAGTAGTATTCAAACTAAAAGTAGTACCTTTGCAGCCGAATTTAGACGTTAGCAAAGAATGAAGAAATTACTGTTCACTTTTTCCTTGCTCCTGACAATGTCATCAGCAAGTGCCCAAAAGGTATTGTCGCTCAAGGATTGCTTGAAGATAGGCATCGAGAATAATCTCTCGCTCAAGTCAAGTCGCAACGAGGTGACTAAGGGCAAGCACAACATCAGTGAGAACCGTGCAAGGTTGCTGCCGCAGATTAACTTCGCGGCAGGATTCAATGACAACTTTACTCCTCCAGTATCAGTTACCGATGGTACGGCATACGGTAAGTTGTACAACGTGACAAAGACCTTGCAGTATAACTCGTCGGCTAGTCTGCAGTTGCAGATGCCGCTCTATAGTCAGACGGCCCTTACTGCCGTAGAGATTGCAAAGACCCTTGACAATCTCAACCAATTGTCCTATGAGAAGGCTCGTGAGGACATTATCATGCAGATAGCCAAACTCTACTATCTCATTCAGAATACTACCGAGCAGATAGCCATTATTGGAGATAACCTCAAGAGATTTGAGGAACTGAAAAAATTCGCCCAGGCATTCTATGACAATCAGATGGCTTTGGGGGTTGACCTAAAGCGTATCAATGTCAGGATAGAGAGTACCGACGTGTCGCTCGCAAATGCCAAGGCAATGCTTCGCGAGCAATATAACATGCTCAAATATGTCATGGACTATCCTGCCGACGAGGAGATTCTTGTTGAGGTGAAGCATGTGGATGATATTAATATGGCGACACAGTCGGGACTTAACGCCAATCTATATGAATTGCAACTCATGCGCACCCAGGAGAAACTCACTGAACAACAGGTGAAACTGGCCAAGGATGCCTATCTGCCTACTATTGCCCTCACTGGCAACTTCAGTTTCTCGGCATATACAGATAAGTTTAAGAACTGGTTTCATTCGGGAGAGAGCAATCATTGGTATGACTCCAATGGTCTCGGTATTTCCCTTCGAGTACCTGTCTTCGACGGGTTTGAGAAGCGATCCAAGATTCGCAAGGCCAAGATTGATGCCGACAATGCGCGCATTGCATACGAGAACACGCTGAAGAACTTGCAGACGCAATACTCGAATGCAGTGAACGACCAACTGAACAACGAGCGAAACTACCGCAAACAGCGCGACAACTACCGTCTTGCCGAGGATATATATAAGGTGACTATGGATCGCTATCGTGAGGGTGTTACCTCGATGGTAGAGGTATTGCAGGATGAGATGAGCATGTCGGAGGCACAGAACAACTATCTCACCGCTCATTACAACTACGAGGTATCGAATCTCGCCGTACTCAAACTCACGGGCGGACTTAATTCCCTTGTGGAAAATTAGGATTTTATTATGCGAAACATAAATTGAAAATATAATACGATAATGGAAAATAAGGAAAACAAGGCTGTGGAAAGCCAGGAAACGACAGTGTCTGAAAGCCACGAGAAGACAGCTGAACAATTGAAGAAACAGAAGGTGCGTCAGATGATAGTAAGTCTCATCGGACTTGCACTCATCGCGTGGGGTGTATATGAGGTGGTATGCATGTTCATCGACTACAGGTCGAATGAGTCTAGTAATGATGCTCAGGTTGAGCAGTATCTCTCACCGGTCAATCTGCGTGCTTCGGGATATATCAAGAAGATTTGCTTCCAAGAGCATCAGAACGTCAAGAAGGGAGATACCCTGCTCATACTCGACGATCGTGAATATCGCATACGTGTAATGGAGGCAGAGGCTGCATTGAAGGATGCACAGGCTGGTGCCAATGTTATCAATGCCACACTCAACACCACCGAGACTACGGCTTCGGTGTATGATGCGTCAATATCAGAGATAGAGATTCGTCTTAGCAAATTGGCCAAGGATGTGGAGCGCTATCGCAACCTCGTGGCGCGTGATGCTGCAACACCTATCCAGCTCGAACAGTATGAGACAGAATACAAGGCTACAAAGAAGAAGCTCGACGCTACCCTCAAACAGAAGAAGGCCGCCCTCTCGGGAGTCAATGAAGTGCAAACTCGCAAGGGCAACACTGCCGCAGCCATTGAGCGTGCCACTGCTGCCTTGGAGATGGCAAAGCTCAATCTCTCTTATTGTGTGGTTGTAGCTCCGTGCGACGGCAAGTTGGGTCGCCGTTCTCTCGAAGAGGGACAGATGGTTAATGCCGGACAGACGATCACATATATCATTCCTGAGACACAGAAGTGGGTGATTGCCAACTACAAGGAAACACAGGTGGAGAATCTCTATATTGGCCAGAAAGTACGCATGACTGTTGATGCCATCAGCGACAAGGAGTTTACCGGCAAGGTTACAGCAATATCTGGAGCTACAGGTTCTAAGTTCTCGCTTACTCCTACCGACAACTCTGCAGGAAACTTCGTAAAGATACAACAACGCGTACCAGTGCGCATCGACTTCACCAACCTCAGCAAGGAGGATAACGACCGCCTGGCAGCTGGTATGATGGTGATTGTGAAGGCTGAAGTGAAATAATTTAAATTGTATCGTTGTGAATAAAAATTTCCCGTTCTACGATTGGGTGCCTAAACCATTGGGAATCATCTTTCTGATTTTCCTATTCATACCTATAATGACAGTTGGTGGTGTCTATTCCGCCAACAGCAGTGAGATGGTTGGTGGTTTGGGCATCATTTCGGAACATATATCCTTTGTTGGCTTTGCCACGTCGGTGGGTATGGCGGCTTTCTCGCCATTCTTCTACGACCTCGTATGCATTCGTCGCGAGAAGATAATGCTCATGTGGGGATTCGGCATACTCATTGTGCTGAGCTTCGTATGTGCCCGCACCGACAGTGTGTATGTCCTTGCCCTGTGTTCGCTCGTGATGGGATTCGTGCGTCAGGCTTTGTTGATGTGCAACCTCTTTACGCTCATCACCTACGGTTTCCACATCGAGGCTACCCATAATCTCACTCCAGGCAACGAACCTACCACCGAGGAGGGATGGGACAAACTCGACTATGAGAAGACGGCGTCAATGCCAATTATCTATTACTTCTTCATGGTGCTTGGTCAGATAGGTACATGGCTCACAGCATGGTTTGCATATAACTACGAATGGCAGTATGTCTATTATGCCATGATTGCCGTGTTGGGAGTGGCTGTGATCATCGTATGGCTCACGATGCCATATAATCCCTTCCCCAACAACCGTATTCCTATCAACTTCTCCAAGTTTGGGGATTTCACGGTCTTTTCTATCGCATGCCTCTCCTTTATATATATAATGGTATATGGCAAGGTGCTCGATTGGTATGACGACCAGCGAATACAGTTGGCTACGTTGATATGTATTGTGTCAGTGCTCCTGTTCATATTCCTCGAAAGGACACGTCGTTCGGCCTATTTCCTCATCACGGCATTGAAGTCGCGCAGCATCCAGGGCGGTATTCTTCTCTTCCTCGGACTCATGATATTCAACTCCAGTGCAATGTTCGTCAATGTGTTTATGAGTGTGGGTATGAAGATGGACAACCTTCAGATTGCCGAGGTGGGCAACTGGGTTCTGCTGGGATATTTCATAGGACTTGTCATGGCTATCTTCTGCAGTTCCAAGAAGATTCATTTCAAGTGGCTCTTCTTTTGGGGATTTATCTTCATCGGACTCTCTGCCGTGTATATGTACTTTGAGGTGCAGACTGCGGGAATGATGGAGCGAATGAAATGGCCTATCATCATCCGTGCGGCGGGAATGATGTTGCTCTACGCATGTACCGCTGTTTATGCCAACCAGCGTATGCCATATAAGCTGATGTCAACATGGGTGTGCATCATGCTCACTGTGCGTATGATTATCGGACCGGGTATAGGTAGTGCGCTCTATAGTAATGTGTTGCAACATCGACAGCAGTATTATGTCACTCGTTATGCCCAGGACTTCGACCGTATGGATGCAGAGACGGCAAAGACCTACGACATGACGGTGCAAGGCATGAAGATGCAAGGAAAGACCGATGCCGAGGCCCAGCAGATGGCTGCATTGCAATTGAAGGGCAAGGTGACGGTTCAGGCTACTCTCACTACCATCAAGGAGATGGCGGGATGGACGTTTTATGGATGTATCATTTGTGCAGGAATCATTCTCTTTGTACCATGGCCCAAGCGCAAACTTCAGGATTGGGAGCGCATACCGAGGGATGTAAAGTTTAGGTTCAGGTGATATTTTGTGCCTCTGTGTTCAATATTAGACAAGAAAATGCACAAAAAAGAGAAAAATAGTGTGGTAATTGCGAAAAAAGTTGTATCTTCGCAGCGTTATTCGTATATTACCCACATTATGGAACCAGAAGCAAAGAGATTGGCAGTACTCGAAGACGCGCTCGATAACCGTCTTGATATATGCAGTTCGGAAGGACCACTCAAGGTATTTCCCCAGTCGATTATGTCTTCATTTCTCGTGGATTATGTCGGTATTATCGTATGTGTTGACGGTTCTTTCATTTTTGAGGTAAATGAAGAGCAAGGGGTAGTCAAGGCGGGCGAAACAATTTTTCTCACCGAGAATGTGCATTTTCAAATTAAGGTGGCATCGGATAATCTCAAGTATTATCTGCTATTCTATCGTATAGGCCCTATCCGTGACATACTAGGTAATACGGTGATGATGATGCGTCTTTATTCCACTCTCAATCCCCGTCCGTTCAGCATCTTGGCTACTGGCGAGGAATACGCCATAGCCGACTATGTGCAATTGCTGCCATGCTCAAGTTATGAGGAAACTACAATGTTCGACTCTCATGAGCGCAAACTCCTCATGCTCAGTCTCACATATCGGCTATGTTCTATATTCAACCGCAAGGTGGTGCAAGGTGGTGAGGCCTCGGGTCATAAGATTGACATCTTCGTGAGATTAATATCGCTAATAAGCGAGCACTATCATAAGGAGCGCAGTGTGGCGTTCTATGCCGACCGCTTGTGTCTCTCTCCCAAATATCTCTCATCCATGGTTAAGGGCATTTGCGGTTATACCGTCCAGGATCTTGTCTTCAAGGCAATCATCCGTCGTGCCATCTTCCTCATGACGAGCACGAGCAAGACCATACAGGAAATCTCCGACGAACTCCATTTCCCCAATGCCTCCGCCTTCGGCACCTTCTTTAAGAAGCAGACGGGTCGTTCGCCCAAGAACTACCGTTTGGCGGAGGGAAAGGATGAACAATAAAAATATAATTCAATGGAACAAAACATCAAACAACAGCGTATTAATGTTGTTGACAGTCTTCGAGGATTTGCCGTGGTAGGCATAATTATCATACACTTCCTCGAACACCTGAATTTCTATGCCTTCCCCGAACCAACGGCTTTTGACCAGGGATTGTGGGATACTGTGTTCTACATTGGAGCGAGCAAGATGTATGCTATCTTCGCATTGTTGTTTGGATTGAGTTGCTATATCCAGCACCATAATGCGGAAAAACTTGGTGAGGACTTCCGCTTGCGCTTTGCATGGCGTATGCTGTTACTTTTCGGTTGGGGAATGCTCGACCTTGTGTTCTTTAATGGTGACATACTTTGCACCTATGCCGTTCTCGGACTGTTGTTAATACCTTTGGTCAAGGCTTCCGACAAGGTGCTGATTGTGGTGGCTGCCATACTGTTTCTGCAACCCATAGAGATCTATTATATCATAAAGGGTATCATTGTTCCTGATGCAAATCCGATGGATCTTGGTTATGGACATTTGTGGGGAGTGTGCTATGAGGCATGTGCCAATGGCTCTTTCCTCGATGTGGCAAAGGCAGGTGTGACTACGGGTCTGCCTATCAATTTCGGTTGGGCAATAGAAAATGGTCGCCTCACTCAGACTCTTATGCTATTTGTCGTAGGTATGCTGTTGGGACGCAAACGCCTCTTTATCAACGAGGCTGACAATCTCGGTTTTTGGAAGAAGGCGATGATGGTTGCCTTGTTGGTATTTGCTGTAACACAAGTGCTGCTACTCACCATATCTATTGACGAATTGCCGGTTTGTATTGGCAAGAGTCTAGAAATTCAACTCACTGCTTGGCGCAATTTCTCTATGATGCTATTCTATGTTGGCGGCATCACACTGCTATATTACACCACACGGATGCGTAAAGCCATCTCGCACCTAGAGTGCATAGGCAAGATGAGTCTTACCGACTATCTCCTGCAGAGCATCATCGGCGGTTTCCTCTTCTATAATTGGGGACTTGGTCTTTATACGGTCAGCCACCATAGAATGAGTTTCGTTCTTGGCATCTTGTTCTGCATCTGCCTCTATTACTTCTGCCGTTTCTGGACAAGCAGATTCCGCCGAGGGCCATTAGAGGAACTTTGGGCGAGGGCAACGCATGTTTCTCTCAGCAAGAAGGCTTATTTGTTGACGCGGCAAAATTCCTAAATTAATCAGGAATGAGTACTTTCCTGTTTTTCTATCACCCCGAGATTGGTCTGCAACTGTGCCACGCTACTCGCCCCGATGAGCACGGATGTAACTCCTCGCGTGTCGAGAATCCACTTGAGAGCCTTCTCTGCAAGAGTCATTCTCGAGGATTGCGCCTCCGTGTTCCATTGGCGTAGCTGGTCGAGGAGCTCCTCGGTGAGCATCGATTTTTTTAGGAATTTCTCCTTCGACATACGGCTGTCCTCGGGAATGCCATTGAGATAGCGGTTGGTGAGCAGTCCCTGGGCAAGAGGCGAGAATGAGATGAAGCCAACGCCACTCTCATTGCATAGGTCGATGATGCCCTCGTCGATCGGTGCGCGGTCGAGCATGTTCAGTCGTCCCTGATATATAAGTAGAGGTGTGTCGCGTGCGGCAAGATAGTCGATGGCGAACCGTGTGGCTTCGAGCGGCCAGCGAGAGATGCCAAGATAGAGAGCCTTGCCGCGCTTCACTATATCCACCATCGCCTGCAGAGTCTCCTCAAGTGGTGTCTCTGGGTCATAACGGTGACTGTAGAACAAGTCAACATAATTGAGGTTCATGCGCTTAAGACTCTGGTCGAGACTTGCCATGAGATACTTGCGCGAGCCCCAGTTGCCGTAGGGGCCAGGCCACATGTCATATCCCGCCTTGGTGCTGATAAACATCTCGTCGCGATAGGGTAGGAAGTCATCCTTCATCAACTTGCCGAATGTTTCCTCCGCACTGCCGTAAGGAGGACCGTAGTTGTTGGCAAGGTCAAAGTGAGTCACTCCGTGGTCGAAGGCATATCGCATGATGTCGCGACTGCGCTGCAAGGGATCTATAGCACCGAAGTTATGCCAAAAGCCAAGGCTCACCTCGGGCAACATCACACCACTGCGACCGCAACGCCTGTATTTCATCCCATTGTCGTATCGACAACTGTCCGCTTTATAAATCTCCTCAGTCATAAAATATATCTTTTTATTTATTTTCGCATTTTCTCTTCTATTCCTTGTTCGCAGTTCTGTAGTCGGAAGGTTTCATTCCCGTCTTGGCCTTGAATTTGGATGAAAAATAGTCGGGCGAGCCAAAGTTCAGCCTGTATGCAATCTCCTTTATACTTTCGTCGGTAGATGTCAGCAGTTCCTTGGCAAGTTGCAGGCGAAGGTTGTGCTGATACATTGCCGGTGCTATTCCGGTGTGCTCTTTAAATAATTTTCTGAAGCTCGAGTAGCTTACTCCGAGAGTCCTAGCGATTTCCTGTATAGTAAGGCAAGTCTCAAGCGATTCCCTAATCATTATCTTGGCTTTGCCTATGATATCTACCTGCTGCGAATTCTTGTTAAGTTCAAGATTTCTTTCAAGAGAATACATCATTCCAATCAAGTAGTTCACCATCCCCGCCAGAGTCTGCTGGTAATACGGGTATTCGTTGTCGGCGATATTCAGTGCCTTGTCGAAGATGGCGATGATGTCGGTGCTGAATCCTACATGGTATATAGGCTTTTCGGGCGAAAGGAATCCCGCTTTCACTCTGTCGTCGATATTCTTTCCCTTGAATCCTATCCAATAGGAAGTCCAACCCTTGTTGGAGAGAGGTCTGTAGGTATGCCATTCGCCGGGGAAGAGTAGAAAAATGTCTCCTGCTTTTACGCGTATCTCCTTTTGGTGAGTCGATTCAAACACACCCTCTCCCTCCGACTGGTATAGTATCTGGTATTCATCCAAAACCCTACCTTTGTTTGTATTAAAGAAATAGCCGTATGCATGACCTTTTGTGGGGTAGGGTTCCCATGGATCTATCTTTTCATAGCCCACTGTACTGATTGTAAGCCCCCATTCCGCATCTCTCTCGGATGCCAACAAGTATTTGCTTTTTTGCATAACAATTTTATGTCAATAATTACATTAATTAGATTTTTGGCGCAAAATTATGAGTAAATATATAAAGAACACGCGGAAATTTGATAATAAAACCATAATTTTTGATAAAACTGTATTTTTATGCAATTTTTTTCTTCTAAAACAGGGTGGACGCTTGCGATAAATATAGTGTTTATCAAAAAGTAATGGGTAAAAATCATTATTTAGGGTTCCTTATTTGATAATTATTCGTAATTTTGCACCAGATTTTTGAAAACCTAAAGATGATTGTTTATGAACAAGAAATTTATAGCACTCGCTATTGCTGTGTTAACTTGTTGTAACGTGGCAAAGGCACAGAGATTCACAGACAAACTTGACCGTGGTCTTGTTGCCGTACAAACAACAGGCGGCGTGTATTGTTCGTGGCGTATTCAGGCCGACGAATACTACGACGTGAAGTATAACCTGTATCGTGACGGCACCAAGGTGAACGCCGAACCGCTTAATGTGTCAAACTATACTGACGCATCTGGTTCGCAAGGCAGCACCTACACCGTCAAGGCAGTTGTAAACGGAGTGGAGCAGGAGGCTTCGAAGGCAGCCTCTGTACTCGTCAACAACTACAAGTCGATAACCATCAAGCACGACGCCTCTCTCAAGTCAACATATATCCCCAACGACGCATGCTGCGCCGATGTGGATGGCGATGGTGAGGTGGAGATACTCTTGAAGTTTGACAACAAGGAGGAAGGCGAACAGCTCTATCCCAAGAATGGACCTACAATTAATGGTGTGGAGACAAAGGAATACTCCTTGCTCGCATGCCTCAAGCAGGACGGAACAATATTGTGGTGGGTGAACTGCGGTCCAAACATGGGTGACTTCCAGAACAACGAGCAGAACATCGTGGGATATGACTGGGACATGGATGGCAAGGCAGAGGTTGTGATGCGACTCGAAGAGGGTTCAACCGTACACATGGCCGACGGAACGACATACACCATCGGTGCAGATGGCAAGAACGGCACGTCGTGGACAAACTATCGCATACCCAAAGGCGCGAGTTCAGTGGAGTGGTTTACATACTACGGCAATGAATTCCTTTATTATTGCGAAGGAGCTACGGGCAAACCATACCAGTGTATTGAGTATCCGCTGAAAAGATACGAGAGCGGCGAAACCGACCTTAAGGCTGCATGGGGTGACGGCTACGGACACCGAAGCAGCAAGAACTTCTTTGGTGCGCCATATCTCGATGGTAAGCATCCGAGCATCTTTTTGGGACGAGGCATCTACACTCGTCACAAGTTTATTGCCTACGACGTTGACCCTGCCACACATGCTCTCAACGTGAGATGGCGATGGACTAACAACAAGCCTGGTTCGCCTTGGTATGGACAGGGCTACCACAACTACTCTATCGCCGACGTCGACTGGGACGGACGCGACGAGATAGTATGGGGTTCGATGGTGATTGACGACAATGGTCTGGGACTGTCCACCACAGGTCTCGGTCATGGCGACGCCCAGCACGTGAGCGACCTTAATCCTTATATACATGGTCAGGAAATGTTTGCCTGCAACGAGGACAATCCTGCCAACAACTACCGTGATGCCACAACGAGCAAGATATACTATCGTATGACAGATACCAACGATGCAGGTCGTGCTATTGCCGGAAATTTCTATAACACTATTCCCGGTTCTATAGGATACGGCGCACATGACACACCAATCTCAACAGTTGTGAATGACCATGTGACAGTAAACACTTCCGGTCTCGGCATGAACTTCCGTATCTATTGGGACGGTGACTTGCAGGAGGAATGTTTCGACAATATCACAGTGTCAAAACCAGGCGTCGGCACTCTCGCGACATTCTCAGGATGTTATTCCAACAATAGCACCAAGGCCACACCTTGCTATCAGGGCGACATCTTCGGCGACTGGCGCGAGGAGGTGATAGAGCGCACCGCCGACAATAATATAAGGATATATACCTCAACTATACCGACGGAGTGGCGCAACTACTCATTGTGGTACGACCACCAGTATCGCAATGCCATGGTATGGCAGCCTTGTGGATATAACCAGCCACCTCATGCTTCTTATTTCCTTGGCGAACTGGAAGGTATAACCATTGCTCCTCCTCCTCTCACAACTACGGGTCGCGAGATAATATCATCTTCTATTGACGCATCGCTCAATGGCAAGCATGCGCTGCTTGATGTTGATGGCGACGCCACAGTGGCAGTGACAGAGGGAGCCTCTCCCGCTATCTTCACCGACAATGCCCCGTCGTGGGTGCAGGGAACAGCCCAAAGCGAGTGTACAACCAAGGACACTGAGATTAAATATTCCTATTATACGCATACTCTGACCGGCGGCGCTTTCATAGGAGCGCTGCGTCTTGTGAAGCAAGGCGACGGAACGCTCATCCTTCCTAATGTCACAGAGACATACACAGGCAATACCGACGTATGGGCAGGAACACTGCAGTTTGACGGCACAATGGAAAAGAGCCCTGTTTGGCTCAACCGCTTTGCCCGACTCAGTTCTAACGGAGGTAAGTTCCAGGCAGGCATCAAGGCTGACTATGGTTCTGAAATCATGCCTGGTGGAGAGAATAAGGTTGGCACTATTACCGCCTCCTCAATAGAACTCGGTTTCGGTGCGCGCGTTATCATTGATGTAAATGGAAACGAGACCGACCGTCTTGTTGCCGACAAGATTAGCATAGAGAAGAAGGACTGGACTAACGGTCCGGAATACAGTGCCCCCGTATTCGTGTTCACATCCCAACCTGTTGCAGGAACATATATTCTCGCAGAGGCAAGTGGATTGACTGGCAATCTTTCTGACATCACAATAGAAGGTCTCATGGGAGTAAAGTATGACTTGGCATACGCCGACGGCAAGATTACACTTAACGTATATGACGGTCGTGGCAGTGAGGATGTAGTGTGGACAGGTGCAACAGATGGCACTTGGGATCTTATGAACTCAGAGAACTTCTCTTCTTCAGACAAGACGTTTGTCACTGGCGACGAGGTAACGTTTGACGACAGTGCAGTGAATACCGCTATCACAGTGGCAGAGGATGTAACCCCGGGAAACATCATCTTCAAGAACGACACCAAGACCTATTCTATCACAGGTGATGGCACTATTTCTGGAGAAGGTACACTCTCTGTAGAGGGCAAGGGCGAAGTGAAGATTAATAACATCAATAAATATAATGGCGGTACGATAATCAGCAACGGTATTCTTACTCCTGCATCGCTCGCCAACAATGACGGTTCACAATATGGATCGCTCGGAGATGCCAGCAACGGCATAACGCTGAAGAATAACGGTACGCTGAAGACTGCTACCTCCATGACTGCCTCTCATCCTATCGTCATTGACGAAAATGGCGGTACAATCAGTGCGACAGGAACGCTTATCCTGAATGGAAGCATAAAGAAAGCCAACTCTGCCAAGCGTAGGAATCTTTACAAGGCAGGAACCGGTACTCTCCAGCTTAACTGCGCTGCCGACTTTGACACATTGTACATTAACTCAGGTACGGTATATGACTTCCAGGATGCACACTTCACGGGCAAGACCATTGTGCTCAACGGAAGCAAGGTTACACTACAGGCTAACAACAGTATCTATAGCACTAACAATGACAACGTAAACATCGTTGTGCCAAAGGGAAAGACCGGTATATGGTATCCTGACGGACGCTGCGACTATACTGGTAAGCTGACTGGTGAGGGCACCATCAACATATATGCCACATGGGTGCGTTGTCCGTTTAAGGGCAACTGGAGCGAATTTGCAGGTACAATCAATGCAAAACGCGGATCTAAGAACGCCTATGAACCAGTGTTTGACTTCAATAACACCTACGGCATTCCTCTCGCAACCCTCAATGTTGACGCTGCCTTCACAGAATCCACACCGTTCAACACGAGCGGCAAGAGCTTTGCCATTGGAGCGCTCACTGGCTCTGGATATATCAGCAATGGCGGTTATTACGGTTCGGCAACAAATACCCTGACTGTTGGTGGCAACAACACCAACTTCACATTCTCGGGCACTATCAATGGCAGCCACATGGTGAAGAACGGTACGGGTGTATGGACAATTGCTTCAGAGAATGTTCTTGCCAAAGCTAAGTCGCTGAAGATTATTGACGGTGCAGTGAAGCTGAACAAGGCAGCAGCAACATCATCAATGACAGCTCCTACCATCACCTATGTACAGGACAACGGTGAACTGCGTGGAGTAGGTTATAGCTATGGCATCAACCTTCTCAACGGAGGAACTCTCCGTCCAGGTAGTAATGCAGCGACATCACAGACAAAGAACACCGGAATCATTAGTATTGAAAGAAACCTCAATGCGGAAACTGGATCACATATCTATGTGAACAAGACCAAGACGGACTCAATATCCGTGAACTCCATCACTGGAGCTGAGTCACAGGCATGGGCATTCCTGAAAGTAGGTGGAAATGCCACTGTCAACGGAACAATCCATGTGACATACGCTACGACATGGAAACCTGCCGAAGGTGACTACGTGAGAGTCTTCGACTGTGAAGGCACAATAAGCGGCACTCCAACATTCGACATACAGGAACTTCCCGAGGGTTTGGTATGGGATACATCCGAATTGCTCTCGCAAGGTATCATCAAGGTCAGCTCCTCTACAGGCATTAAGGGTATTGATGCCACATCAGAGTTTATTGCTGATGTCTATACCATCTCAGGAGTAAAGGTTGTTGATGGAATAAGTACTACAATGCCTTCATTGAGAAATGACCTTAAGAGTAGAGGTCTTGTATCAGGAACATACATTGTGCGCTCAGGAAAGAGCAGTATCAAGATTTCATTCTAATACTGCACTTTCACTATTCAATATAAAACACTGAGACACAGAGGCACAGAGTAATTAATATCTTTGTACCTTTGTGTCTCTCTGCATTTTTTAGAGGTAAAACATCCATACGAGGGAGTGTTTTCTTATTTTTTGTAGGCAAACAACAGGAATTTGGGTATATTATCAAATTATGGTGGTAAATTGTCAAATAACATAGTATTTACCATATAAATTTATATAATTTTGCAGTCGAAAATCTAAATTTATGATGTAAACAGTCTAGATTAGAAACCTATAGATAATAGATATGATAAAACAAAACAAGTTAATTGTAAAGCCTGTTATGCAGTTTGCAGTAGCATGTGCCGCAATGACGTTTGTTCCCCAATATTGGGGAGGTCAAAGTCTAAGGGCGGAAGTGCTCAATGTCCAGCAATCTAAGGCTATTAAGGGTAACGTTGTAGATGAAAACAACGAACCTGTCATCGGTGCGACCGTTCTTGTAATGGGTGGCCAAAACACACAAGGAACAGTGACCGATTTTGACGGTAACTTTAGTATTAATGTTAAACCAGGCCAAAAGCTCAAGATCACCTACATTGGCTACGATGAGGCAATCGTCGTGGCGAAGCAAGGTATGAAAGTTCAGTTGAAGGTGTCTGCCGGCGTTGAACTTCAGGGTATTGAGATTGTGGCATATGGCGTGCAGAAGAAGGTGACCGTGACGGGTGCCATCTCCAGTGTAAAAAGCGAAGACCTCGTCCGCACATCTGTCGGTTCAGTCAACAACGTGCTTGGTGGTCAGCTCTCGGGTGTCACTACAGTGCAGTATTCAGGTGAGCCGGGTTCCGACGCCGCCGAGATTTTCGTGCGTGGTAAAGCCACATGGGGTGACTCAGCTCCTCTCATCCAGGTGGATGGTGTAGAGCGTTCGATGGCAGACATCGACCCGAATGAAATCGAGAGTGTTACAGTTCTTAAGGATGCTTCCGCCACTGCCGTGTTCGGTGTGCGCGGTGCTAACGGTGTTGTACTCATCACCACAAAGCGCGGTTCTGAGGGTAAGGCAAAGATTAGCGTTTCAACATCTTGGACAGCACTCTCGCCAACAAAGATGGTAGAGCAGGCAAGTTCTTACGAGTATGCCAACTTCTACAACCAGATGTCCTACAACGACTATCTGCAGCGAGCAAATGTGGCTGTAGCCAATGGTACATACGGAAGCGTTGACGCATATATGGCGGAAAATGCTTTCGCCCCCAGCTTCTCAGATGCTATCATCCAGAAGTTCAAGGATGGTTCTGACCCAATTCGTTTCCCCAATACGAGATGGGCTGATTACATCATGAAGGACATTACGCTCCAGCAGCAGCATAACCTCAATATTTCGGGTGGTACCGACCGCGTAAAATACTTTATTTCAGCTGGTTACTACTCACAGGACGGTCTGTTCAAAGAGTTCGACCGCGGATATAACTACGGTTATCAGTATCAGCGTTTCAACTACCGTGGTAACCTCGATCTTAAGGCCACGAAGACTACCACACTTTCGTTCAACGTGGCAGGTAATGTGAACGATGCTGACAAACCATACACTGGTCAGGGTTCTGGCGGTATGATCAAGAACATCTATTATGCCACACCGTTCTCAAGCCCAGGTATTGTTGACGGCAAGATGGTATATTGTACCACCGATTATACCGACGGCCTTAACTTGCCGTTCCTTGGAGGCTCCGGTATGGCATACTATGGTAATGGTTTTATGCAGACCAACGTCAACAAGCTGCAGATGGACCTCGTTCTTGACCAGAAACTCGACTTCATCACCAAGGGACTCTCGGCAAAGATTAAGGGTTCTTACAACTCTGCATTTACCGTTAACAAGCAGGGTAATTGCGGCGTTGCGACATACAACCCACTCGTGCAGTATGACGAGGCAGGCAAAGTAATCCTAAATCCCGACGGTACACCTTATATAGTATATAGACAGAACGGAAACGACACCGACCCCTCTTACAGTTATGGGCAGGGTAAGTCACGCGACTGGTATCTTGAGGGAAGTATTAATTATTCCCGCACATTCGGCAAGCACACCGTAAATGGACTCTTGCTCTACAACCAGTCAAAGCAGTATTACTACTCTAGAGATTCTTATCCCGATGTACCACGTTCTTACGTTGGACTCGTAGGCCGTGTGACATACGACTATGCCAACAAGTATCTTGCAGAGTTCAATGTCGGATATAATGGTTCGGAGAACTTCGCCCCAGGTCGCCGATTCGGTACCTTCCCCGCAGGTTCTATCGGATGGATTGCCAGCGAAGAGAAATTCTGGAAGCCAATCTCCAAGGTAGTCAGCTTCTTCAAGTTGCGTGCATCATGGGGTCTCGTAGGTAATGACAAAACCATTGATGCAATCCGCTTCATGTATCTTGCCGACCCGTATATCACAGGTTCCTATGGACTTATCACAAACTGTCTGACGTTGCCTTACACCGACACTTACGGCTACCTCTTCGGTAATGCGCAGTCGGGAACAGTTTCTGGAACTTCTGGTATCGCAGGAGCCTATGAGTCTGCCAAGAACAACCCCAACATCAGTTGGGAGAAGGCCTTCAAGCAGGACTATGGATTCGACATCAACTTCTTCGATGACAAGATTAGGGCGACATTCGACTACTATCGTGAGCACCGTACAGACATTCTTGTACGCGATTACACTGTTCCTTCCACTATTGGTTTCACAATGCCTTACACCAATGCCGGTGAGACAAAGTCTTGGGGTTGGGAAGTGTCTCTCAGCTACAACGACAAGATTGGCAAGGATTTCCGTTTCTGGAGTAAGCTCATCCTGTCTTACAACCAGAACGAGATTATTGAGATGAAAGAGACTCCTCAGAAGAATGAATACATGTTGAGCCGTGGCCATCGTATTGGTGCACGTTCAATGTATCAGTTCTGGAAGTACTATGAGGGTGAACAGACCAAGGCTGAATACGAACAGACCTTCGGTACTCCGTTCCCGACCCAGCTCGTAGCCAACCTGCAGCCTGGTGACTGTGTATATGTTGACCTTGACCAGGATGGAAAGATTGACCAAAACGACATGACGCGCGACAATGGATTCACAGATGACCCCGAATACATGGCAGGTCTTACCTTTGGATTCAGCTGGAAGCGTCTTACCTTCAATGCTCAGTTTACTGGTGCATGGAACGTGTCACGTTATATTACCGATGTGTTCCGCCAGCCGTTCTTCTGTTCTTCCAATACCACACAGGGAGGTCTGCTTTCTTACCACGTGAACGACACATGGACACCTGGTAGTAACGAAGATCCCAATGCCCTTTACCCACGTGCCACATGGAGCAACGCAGTGCAGAACTATGCTGGTTCAGACCTTTGGGAGAAGGATGCAAAGTATCTTCGTCTGAAGACTATTTCATTATCATACGATTTTATCAATCCCGCCTTTAAGAAGATTGGTATGACCAAGTGCGAGGTGACACTCTCAGGTTACAACCTCTTTACTCTTACTCCCTACAAGTGGGGTGATCCTGAGACAAGAGCATCCAATTCGCCTTCTTACCCGCTTCAGCGCACATATACAATCAGTCTGAACGTCGGCTTCTAATATATAAAGGTAACACATTTAAAAGCAAACAAAATGAAACACAATATATTATTACGTAGTGCAGTGGCAATGCTTGCGGCAAGTGCAACCTTCATGGCTTGTACCGACAATATCGCCGTGGGTAATGCAGCCCTCGACAAAGCCACCAGCTCCACTGCCACTATTGATACTGTATTCAATAATGCAGAATATACCCGACAGTTTCTTGTAGGTATATATTCCAAGCAGTACTACGGACTGCCATACGCCAATGGTGGCGCCAATATGCCCCACTCAGGTAATCCATACACTGGTAAGTTTGACGGTCTTACCGACTGCTGGCATCTGTTCTGGAACGGTGCCGCTGTTTATGGACAGTATTATACTGGTGCCATGACAGCCACCACCAACCGTTCCGACGGACTCGACGGTCCTCTCTACTCCTACGACAAGGAGTTTCAGTGGTATATGATTCGTGCCTCTCACATCTTCCTTCAAAACGTTGATCGTGCACCCGAGGCTGACATGTCTCAGGAAGAGAAGAACCGCCTGAAGGCTGAAGCACGTTGTCTGATGGTTGATGCTTTCTTCAACACTTTCCAGCATTTTGGTGGTATTCCAATCATGGATCATGCTCTGGAGACTGGTGAGGTAACAAATCAGTTCCCCCGCAATACCGTAGAGGAATGTGTTGACTGGATGGAGTGTCAGCTCGACAGTGCCATCAACGAGAGTGCATTCCCTTGGATTACCTCCAATCCAGCTACAATGAACGGTCGTTGGACAAAGGCAGGAGCTATGGCTCTGAAATGCAAGCTGTTGCAGTTTGCTGCTTCTCCATTACTCAATCCTAAGGATGGACAGCCTTATTACTCTGGCGCATCAGAGGAGGTAAGACCTTATATTATGTACACTGATGCCTCCAAATATCAGGAGCGTTGGGACAAGTTTGCCAAGGCTTGCGACGATTTCTATAACGCACTTCAGAGCAATGGAGAGTACAAGATGGTTGAGGCTGTTATCCCTAGCACTGCCAAGACTCCAACCTCAAAGCTGCCTTACTATCGTCTTGCTTACCGTCAGGGATATTTCCTGAATGCATCTACTGAGATTCTTCATTCAGTACGCGTGTATGGCAACGACCCTATGTCAACTGCTCGCTATGGATGGCATGAGTGGTATTCCAAGGACGTTCCACGTAACTCTTATTGTCCTACACATGAGTATGTGGAGAAGTTCTCTTGGTATGACGGTGAGCCGTTCAACTGGGAGAATGCCGCAAAGAAGACATACAATGACAATGCGACAGAACCAGAGTTGACAGAAGAAGTGCAGTCAGATGGTTCAACGAAATATATCGTAAGCAATTTCGTGACTAATAAACTTACTGGTGCCATTACGCGTAATGCAAAGTCTCTGCATACCATGTTTGTAAGTGGTGACGTTCCAGGCGGAGGTCGTCAGATTAACACATCACTGACCCGTGATCCGCGTCTCTATGAGGAGTGCATTGTGAATGGTCAGAACATGAACCTCGACTGGACTACCGCTTCCATGACCGGTTATCCTTGGGAGTTGTGGTATAATGGTAATGACGGAGGTACAGGTGTACTCACCCAGCAGAACACCATGTTTGGTTCGGGATATGGATTCAACAAGTACTATCTTGGTACTGGAGTATATAACAACGACCAGAGTGCCGACTCTTATCGTTTCCCGACACAGTGGGTGGCTCTCTCTTTGCCAGAGTTCTATCTCCAGTATGCCGAGGCTCTCGTGATGCGTTCTAATCCAGATGTTGCAAAGGCAGTGCAGATGGTTGACATCGTACGCTCACGCGTCGGACTGCCTACAATGGCAAAGATTTGGACAAGTTCTACTTGGCGTGCAGCAAAAGGCTATACAGCTACTACTGCAGCTGGTGCCGCTACGACAGTAGTCACCCTTGACAACGGCGAGACATCAACTGAATTTATGGAGGAACTGCTCGACGAGCGTGTTCGCGAACTTGGTCTTACCAACGCACGCTGGTTTGACATGGTACGCCTGAAGCGCACCGACTGGATGACCAAGCAGCTTCACGGCATCATGCAGTACCGTATGATACAGAAGGGTACTGTCTTCGAGAGTCGCCATGTGGCATGGGTAGGTTCCGACCGCGAAAACGATGCCTCATCCACACAGCCTCTGTTCTTCCTCAATTCTATCAAGCCAATTACAGGCAACAGCCGCTATCTTTGGAACAAGGACCCGAAGAGCGACGAGGTAAAGAAGTGGTTGCTCGCACCGCTGCCACAGGCAGAAATCAATAAGCAATATGGTCTTGTTCAAAACCCAGGTTGGGAATAATAACAATAAATGAACTCGAATATGAAAACAAAGAATATCATAATGCTGACATTGCTCGCAGGCTCATGCCTGCCGGCAATGGCACAGTCAGACATCATTGATTCCGTGGCTTACAAGGATCAGACCGTTGACATTGGTGCCAACCGCCTGTTCACTCGTGAGCAGTCAACAGCTGCCGTCAGTGTCATCTCTACAAAGGATGTCAACAAGCGTGGAGCACGCAATATCGGCAATAACATACTGGGACAAGGTAATGGACTCGTCAGCCTTGACGGTTCTGGTATTTATGCATCCCAGAATCCTACATTCTATCTCCGAGGCCTTCAGTCGCTTAACGGTAACACACCACTCATTCTTGTTGATGGTGTGGAGCGTGCCATTGAGAATGTGGTTGCAGAGGATGTGGAAAGCGTGCAGATTCTTAAGGATGCCGCTGCCACAGCACTTTATGGCTACAAGGGTGCTAATGGCGTAGTGCTCATCACTACCAAGCACGGACAGTATAACACCAAGTCGTTCACATTCACATACGACCACGTGTTCTCATTCCTTACCAACAAACCCGAGATGGCTGACGCTGCAACATATGCATCGGCTGTCAATGAGGCTTACCGCAATCAGGGAAGTACAGGCAATGTGGCATATAGCGATGCTGTTATCAATGCCTATAAGAACGGCACCAACCCTCTTTACTATCCTAATGTGAACTGGGCAGACGAGACATTCCGCAATGTCTCCAATAACGACCGCTTTAACCTGGAGTTCAAGGGTGGTACTAAGAACTTCCGCTACTATACCAACGTACAGTTGCTTACCAACAAGGGATTCATCAAGAACTTCCAGAACGACGGTTATTCAACACAGGATAAATACACCCGTGGTACACTCCGTTCTAATATGGATATCGACCTCAGCCCCAAGACAAAGTTGCACACCCATCTCTACGGTTTGCTCACCGAACAGTCGCAGCCTGGTTCACAGGCCAACCTTTGGTCGATGATTTATCAGGTGCCCGCAAATGCCTTCCCCGTGAAGGTAAACGATGCAGTATGGGGTGGTAACACTGTTTATACAACAAACAACCCCGTGGCACAGAGTCAGGCTGCCGCTTACTATAAGAATCACCAGCGCGCCCTCTATGCCGACGTACAGCTTGTGCAGGATCTTTCGGCCATCACCGAAGGACTGAGTGCCCAGGGTCAGATTGGTTATGACACATGGTCGAATGTATATGAGGATCACTCTAAGACCTATCGCTATAGCTACTATGAGGTGTCAAACGCTGGCGATGTGATATCCGACGGCAATGCTTCATTGTCTTCCGTTCAAGGTACTGACTCTAATATGGGCAAAGCATCTGGCAACAACTCTTGGATTCGCCGTTGCATCTTCAATGGTTCTATTAATTATGACAGGACATTTGCCGAGAAGCATAATGTATATGGACAGCTGAAGTATGACTATGAGTATAACGACCAGACTGGTACAAACACCACCGTCTATCGTCATAATATCTCACTCTTCGCTCATTACGGTTTTGCCAACAAGTATCTTCTCGACGTTGCCCTCGTAGAGTCGGGTTCAAGCCGTTTGGCTCCTGGCAGCAAGTGGGCTTTCTCTCCCAATGTATCTGCCGCATGGAACATCTCCAACGAGTCGTTCATGAAGGATGTGAAATGGGTTGACTTCCTCAAGCTCCGCGCTTCATTTGGTAACCAGTCGCTCGATGTGCTTCCCGGAAGCAACGTGTGGACCTATTACGACCAGTTCTATCTGATGAACGGAACATCTTATCCGTTCGATGCCACCTACACAGGAACACAGTGGGGCAACACCTATTTGTCAACAGCCCGCACTCAGTCGCTGGGTCATGAGCGTTCCACCAAGTTCAACGTCGGTATCGACGCAACCCTCTTCGGCAGTCTGAATGTATCTTTGGATTACTTCTATCAGCATCGCTACGACATCTGGTGCTCTACAGCCGGAAGCTACAACAGCGTGTTCGGTCTTGGTGCTCCATACGAGAATGTGGGCGTTGTCAACTCACAAGGTTTTGAAATCTCTGCCGACTACAGCAAGAAGATTAATTCCGACCTCACCATCAATGTCGGTGCATCGTTCACATTCAACAAGAACACCATCAAAGAGCAGGCTGAGGCTCCTCAGCTCTACGCCAATACAGCATCCACTGGTCACTGCTACGGACAGGCCTTCGGCTATGTTGCCAATGGTTTCTTCCAGAAGAGCGATGACATCAATGGCGACGGTATCATCTCAACGTCAGAAATGACGGAGAAGGGTTATCCCGTGCAGTCATTCACAACGGTTTATCCCGGTGACGTGAAGTATGTTGACCTAACAGGCGAAAATATCATCGATGCCAATGACCGCAAGGCTATCGGCTACAGCACTACAGCTCCTGACATCTACTACAACTTCCATCTCGGAGCAGAGTACAAGGGACTTGGTCTCGACGCAATGTTCCAGGGCGTGGGTCGTTGGACTGGATTTATGACAACCAACGGTCTCTACCGCTCAGCTGTTGCCACCAACACCCTCTCACAGTATCTCTATGAGAACTCTTGGTCGGCAGAGCGAGGCAATACAGAGAGTGCGCTCTTCCCGCGTCTCTCTACGACAAGCAATGCCAACAACGACTTGAACAGCACTCTGAACATGTTCGACCGCAGCTATATCAAGCTCCGCTATGTAGAACTCTACTATCATCTGCCGAAGTCGTTGCTCAACAAACTCAGCGTTATCAACAACATCAAGCTCTATGTTCGTGGCACAGACCTCTTCACAGCAGACCATCTCGACAAGGCTGACGCCGCCTCATATGGTGTGGCACAGCCTCTGACAAGAAGTGTTCAACTCGGTGCTGCCCTTACATTCTAAACTTAATAATGATTACGATTATGAAATTGAATAAGAATATATTAGGCTTTGCAATGGCTGCGATGGCGTTGTCATCTTGCAATATGGACTACAATGAGTACACAGCCTATGACAAGGAGTATATCGAGCGTTCCTTCGCATACGTTGGAGGTCTGATGACTACGATATACAATGATATTGACAGTGACTGGGGTAACCTTTCGGGTGCTATGTTGTCGTCAGCTACCGACGAGTCGGAGTATAGCCACGACGGCAATTCCATCGAGGATTTCTACAATGGCAACTGGAGTGCAGCCAATCCCCACCAGACTATCTGGTCATCGGCTTACGAGGGTATAACTTATTGTAATGAGATTATAGACAACTGGTCGAACCTCGACTTTGAGCAGTTTAAGCTCAACCTCGACTACGAGAAGCAGATGTATCTCTACAAGAACTATGTGTATGAAGCTCGCTGGGCTCGCGCATATTTCTACTTCACTTTGGTTCGCCAGTATGGCGGTGTGCCTTTCAAGACTCACAACACCACTGGTACAGAGGAGACAGCCCTCCCACGCACAAGTGCGGACGAGATCTTTGACTTTATCGCCAACGAGTGCGACAGCATCAAGGATAAGATTATTGAGGATTACTCAGCCGATAAGGAGCACATTCTTGCAAAGGCAGAGACTGGTCGTGCCAACAAGTATGCAGTGCTTGCACTGAAGGCTCAGGCCGCTCTCTATCATGCCTCTCCACTCTTCTCTCAGGGCAAGAGTGCTGACGAGAAGAAGGCTCTTTGGGCTGCAGCCGTGGCTGCTCACAAGGAACTTATCGATGCAGCTGAGGCAAAGGGTATGGGATTGGCTTCAGATATAGCATTGCTTTGGGACACTGAGTATTACTCAAATGCCGAGAGCAGCAAGGAGATAATCTTCGCCCGTCGTACCGCATCTGCAAACACCTTCGAGGGCTACAACTTCCCCGTGGGTTATTCATCCGGCCAGGGCGGCAACTGTCCTACACAGGATCTAGTGGATGCCTTTGAGTGCACGGATGGCAAGAGTATTGCCGAGAGTGACCTTTATGATGCTGCTAATCCATACGCTAACCGCGACGCACGTCTTGCAAAGACAGTCGTAACAAATGGTGAAGCTTGGCCTAACGACCTTGAGGCTTATAATAGCGAGCACCCTGTAATCGAGACTTATATCGGTGGTTATCACTCGCGCACCGGTAATGCAGCAGGTAAGTCATACGCAACAACCACGAGCTACTATCTTAAGAAATTCTGCAACCCCAACCAGATACTGAAAGCCCGCTCTGGTGTTGCTGTCACAACATCACCTCATGGATGGCTCACATTCCGCATGGGTGCCATGTACCTTAACTATGCTGAGGCTCTCTACCAGTATTTCAAGGCTTCTGGCAATGCCAATGCTGCCGATGCAAGCGGAAGCGTGACATATAAGGAGACCGACGGAACAGAGAAGACCATCTCTATCCCTGCTTCACAGACCGCAGCCAAGATGGCAAGCATGACCCGCACACGTTCCGGCATGCCTGAGTTCGCTACAGGTATGACCAACGACGAGTTCTGGGCAAAGTATAAGAACGAGCGCAGGGTTGAGCTCGCCTTTGAGGGACATCGTTTCTATGACGTGCGTCGATGGATGGAGGATGGTGACAAGTTCATGAACATCCACCGCATGGAGATTACCAAGAACGAGGATGGTACATTCACTTATAATAAGGTGGCTGTGACCCGTGGTGATGGTCAGTGGCAGACGAAGTGGAATCTCTTCCCCTTCTCACAGACCGAGATTATGAAGTCGGGCAATGCCATTGTTCAGAACGAAGGTTGGAACAAATAATGTATTCGGCAAATCCAGTTGAAGACAGTGTTGCGCAAGCACACTGTCGGAGACTGGAACGAAATAATTAATAAATCATTTAATATTAACTAAAATTTTAAAACAATGAAAAAGTTTACTTTAATTTCGTTGCTTATGCTTATCTGTTGCACGATGGCAAAAGCAGAGTTGTTGGACAGGTACTTCTTCAAGATTCCGACTGACAAGATGGATGAAGGATGGGTTATCCAAGACGCAGGCAACTTCGTAGGAACTCCCGGAAAGGACTATTTTGAAGCAAAGAACAACAAAAATGGTGGACGTATGCTCAACTATTTCTGGAATGAGGATGCGTGGACAAAGGTTCCTGATTTAAGCACACTTCCTAACAACGAGTACAAGTTTACTATGGACTTGAACATGTCTAATATGGCTGCACGTAGCGATATGGAATTTGTGCTTCTGCCTGTTGGTGCTTGTTCTGCCACCGATAAACGAGTATCAACCCACAACTATCGTTGGATTAACAACGAGGGCGAGGACTATTTCTTCCGTTGGAGAGTAGGTGAGAAGCCGGCTGCTGCCAATGGTGACTTCACAATTTGGATTAACGAGAATCCTACAGCAAATAATGATTGGACTCAGACAACCGAGGAAACTCTCGTTCTATCAAGCCAGAAGACCTACAAGTTTGCTTGTGTTATAAACGTAGTCAACAAGACCGCTACTTACACTATCGCTGACGAGGAAGGTACTGTTCTCAAAACAGGCGTTCACAACTATGTTTGCGAAGAGAACCGCGCTGGTATCTTCATCTTCTCTATGAACGGTACTTCTACACACCTGCTCTCTAACATCGGTCTGTCTTATCAGCAGGAAGGTCCATTCGCAGGTACTCCTGCTATTGACCCATTGGCAGTTATCGACACACAGCGTGCGTACTATGTAAACTTTGCTGAAGGTGAAGTTCTTCACTGGATTCAGCTTGGTGACGCTGATGACGCCGTAACAGGTAATTCATACTCTGATGGCGAAGAATACACAGCAGGTTACTGGGAATCTAATGATACTCGTGCTTTTGAAGCCAATGCTGATGAATATTTCGGAAGTAAGATTATCTACTGCTCTAATTCAGGTGACTTGAAAGTTTGGACAACACTGGAAGATGATGAGTCTAATGTTTCTGACGAGGTTATCGTTCCTGTTGTATGTGAACCAGTTTACATGCCTATTCCTGTAGCAAAAATCACAAATGTGTCAGTTGGTTATGGCAAGGAATACACTATCATTGCTGACAACTCGGAAACACTTCTTAAGCCTGAAGTTGATATCAACTGTGTTGTAAAGGATGCATCTGGCAATATTGTTTTGGAAAAGTCAATGAAGTCAGGCGAAAAGGTTTCTCTTTCTGATGCTGGCACTATCGAACTTTATTCTTACGACGGAACTCACCCCACTCCTTGGTATTCTCCGTCAGATGTTGTTACTGTCAACAACAATGTTGAATACGTAGAGGCCAACATAACTAACTATGCTTGGACAAAGGAAGAGTGTGATGCAGCAAAGGCTGGCTACACTGTAACAGAGATTGTTGATAATGCTAACAAGTCTCACTGGGATCGTATCTACTCTGACCAGAAGTATGGTTATGACGACCTTGGCAATGCTTCTGTATGGGCAGATGGCACTGAATATGTATGGGTTAAGGAAGGCTTCGGCTTCTATCCTGGAACATCTATCGGTACTGACGATGCCAAGTGGAATGTACAGGTTCCTGACGATATCTACAATGGATTCTCTCCGTTGATTCCAGAAGAAAGAACATACGCCGAGAACGCTTGGGCAATATTCCCACTTGAAGGTGTTGTTTACTATTCTACCAACATCGCTAACCTGAATCTTGGTATCGATCCTCAGTATGTATCTGACGATGCAGCAAAGCCAAACTTCTTCATCGTTCACACACGTGGTGGCTACGACCGTCCTGACAAGGGTGACTGCAACTCGACTACCGTATGTGTAGCTGGCGAGAACTTCAGTCTCTATCGTTACGACACCGCTATCTGCGATGTTCGCATCATGACTTACAAGGGCTTCCAGCTTGGCACTGGCATCTCTTCTGTAAATGACAGCAAGACAGCTGCTCCTGCCATTAAGAAGGTTGTTACCAAGAACGGTGTCCTCATCGTTAATGGTGACAAGGTATTCAGCGCTACAGGTGCTCGTATGAAGTAATTTCATACATTAGATACTAAATATTTCGACCGGGACAACGCTAATGAGGCGACAGTCCCGGTCGTTTTTGTTTTAAATCAGCCAAAAGAAGTGAAAATAGTGAGATTTGGTGAAAAATAAAATTAAATAATTTGCCAAATCTTATTTTTTTTTGTACTTTTGGCGAAAAATAATATCAGATATGGCTAAGATTATCGGAAGAGAGAAAGAGATTCAGACACTGGCAGAGGCCATGAAATCAGAGCGTTCGGAATTCGTTGCTGTATATGGAAGGCGACGAATAGGTAAGACTTTTCTTATAAAAGAATACTTCAATAATAAGTTTTCATTCCTGTTTGTCGGAACAAGAGGCATCAGCAAGGCAACTCAGCTCGACAACTTTGCCCTTGCCTTGCAAAGACAATTCGCAATTGACTTCAAACCAGCACTGCAAAACTGGTTTGACGCTTTCCATCTGCTTGAAGACCTTCTGACGAAAAAGCGCACAAAGGGGAAGCGTGTTGTCTTTATCGACGAGATGCCATGGATGGACTCCCCCAAGTCGGACTTCGTCCCTGCTCTCGAACTCTTTTGGAACGGATGGGCAAACATGCGTGATGACATTGTGCTGATTGCCTGTGGTTCGGCAACGTCGTGGATGGTGGATAAGGTGTTTCATAACCGAGGCGGCCTGTTCAACCGTATTACTCGACATCTATATCTTAAGCCTTTCACTCTTAACGAAGTGGAGAAACTTCTGCATAGCCAGGGTATTCAATGGGACAGATACCAGATAGCCCAATGCTATATGGCATTAGGCGGAGTGCCATTCTACCTGACATTGCTTAACCGCAGTGAAAGCCTCAGCCAAAATATCGACCGGCTGTTTTTCTCTTCTGAAAATGCCCCTCTAAGAATGGAATATTCAGAATTGTACTCTGCCCTTTTCAAGGACCCGGAGAAATATATGACCATAGTAAAGGCACTTTCCGCCAAACGTGATGGAATGACAAGAAATGAACTGATAGAACAATGTGGGTTTGGAGGTTCATCCATAACCAAAGTCTTGTCAGACCTTGAACGCTGCGACTTTATTTTCGGATATTCGCAATTTGGCAATAAGACAAAAAACACACTCTATCGTATAAAGGACTTCTATACATTGTTTTATTATAAGTTTGTGGAAAAAGATGATGGTAAGGACAATTGCCGATGGTCACATATACTGCAAAGCCAGCAGGTGAGGATATGGCAGGGATTCAGTTTTGAACTACTGTGTCTGTTGCATTTGGATCAGATAAAGAATAAGTTGCACATAGATGTTATAAGCAACTACAGCAGTTCGTGGCGTTCGTCTGATCCAAACAATCCTGCACAGATAGACCTTGTGATACAACGTGGAGACAGAATCATAAATCTCTGTGAGATGAAGTTCTCTTCATCACCATATTCTATCGTCAAGGACTACGAGATGAGGCTTCGTGAGCGTATGGGCTTGTTTGTCAATCAGACTCACACACGATGTGGCATTCATATAACCATGGTGACAACATTCGGTATGGTACGCAACAGTCATTATCATAGCATTGTAAACTCCGAGGTATGTCTTGATGACTTGTTTTAATATGCCTTGCGTCAAAAAATATAGGTGAAAATCAGAAATTTATGTTTATTGTTTGATTTTTCTTATTAACTTTGTATAATAACATTAGAAAATATTTGGGTATTTGAAAAATAAGAACTAACTTTGAAAAAAATTAAAAAATGATGAAAAACGTATTTATTCGTATTATTGTATGGTGTTTGGCTTTGATGCCATTGTCAGTTTCACAGGTTCTGGCTCAGAGCAATGAAACCAATGACGAAGCCGAACTCAGTGAGGACTCCGTAGTAAATATTATCGCATATTTCGGCAAGAATGATACACTGACGTATGTGTACGATTACCAAGATATGAGAGTTGTCGGCGAGGATACTGTATCTGTTCAGACACTGTCACGTAACATATCGATAGTTGTTGCTGATACAACAGGTAATGGCTACACGCTTGAAATGATAAGTAATGATATTAAGGCTGATGATAACATCAAGAAAGCGTTTTTTGAGAAGAAATTCTTTGAAACCATCAAAGGAGAAAAAGTTATTGTAAAACTAGATGAGTATGGCGCACTTCAAGGTATATCTAACTGGAAAATGCTGTACGACAAGGCTAAGTCCTTGTTGAATGATGAAGCAAACACCATGGATAAGGAAACATTTAAAGGCTTAAAAGGAATGCTTGACCACACCATCAATAGCGAGCAAGGCATGATGGGAATGTTTCCAGAGCTTGACTTGCTTTTCGGAAGTCATGGCATACAAGTCAAAGAGGGACAAAACAATTTCGTTGATTCAGTATCGAGCGAAATACCTGTTACATATAAGTATATTGCCTATAATGACTATGAGGAAGACGGCACGTATGCAGGGTGTTTCACCATGGCACTTAGTGAAACCGTTATTCCTAAAGAGCGGTTTTCCGGCCTGTTGGCAAGAGGATTGTCAAATGTTGGCTTTGGAAAAGAGAAGAAAATAGAAGGCTCTATAGGCGAATTTTTCAATAAGGAATTGGATGGAGATGTGGACATAAAAGGATACGAGTCAAGGGAATATTATTTTGTAGGCTGGCCACGTAAGACCGTAACAATTAGGGATTCCGGTACAGAAAACATAAGGAGTATAATAGCCCGTAGGATTTCATGCACAAGCTATTCTTTGTTTAATCATTAACTGTATTCTTTTCTTCGTTATGTAGCTTTTAAAATTAGATTTTAATAGAATTTTCAGTAAAAGTTTGGTCATTCAAGAATAATTCTGTATTTTTGCCAACAAAAAGGAGAAAACATTATGATGACATTCAGACGCAGGTTGAATGCCATGAAAGAAGGAGTATATTAATCTTGGTAGTAAATGAGGAAACTTTCGATAATAGCAATTGCCGCCCTAAACATCGCGGCGGCGTATGCACAGCGTTCGCAGAACTTTAACGCCGAATGGAAGATAGGCGACAAATCGGTTACCCTGCCACGGGCATGGAACGAGGAGTATGCTTTCAAGGTGCCGATAGAAAAACTGCCGGACGCGGAGGTGACTTACACCAAGACATTCCTTGCCCCCAAGACTTGGAAGGGTAAGAAGGTGTTGCATTGGGAAAGAGAATGTCCTCGAGGTGAAAACAGACAACAACCTTCCGAACAACACCCTCAGTCCGGCTTCATTTCAATGGAATAACAAGAACTTCAACGCCAACTACGGTGGACTGCCCAAGAACGTGAAGTTGCACGTGACAGACCGCCCCTATCAGACACTCCCACTTTATTCCGCTCTCGGAACAACGGGTACTTACGTCTATGCCAAGAATCACGACGTGAAGGGCGGCAAGGCTATCATACATGCCGAGTCGGAGGTGAGAAACGAGACGGGCAAGAAACAGACTTTTGTGTATAATGTGGAAATCATCGACCGCGACGGTTCCAAGCTGTCTGCCTTCTCCTCTGCTCCAGTCAACTTGGACAAGGGCGAGACACGCACTGTCAGTGCTGAGAAGATGGTGGAAGGACTGCATTTCTGGTCGTGGGGATATGGCTATCTGTATGATGTGAACACCAGTATCACTGTCAAGGGAAAGGTAATAGACCGACAGACCACCACGACAGGATTCCGCAAGACCGCCTTCCGCGACGGAATGACCTACCTGAACGACCGTGTCATGATGATGCACGGATATGCTCAGCGCACATCCAACGAATGGCCTGGAGTGGGTATGTCGGTGCCGGCATGGCTGAGCGACTACAGCAATGAGCTGATGGTACTCTCGGGCGGTAATCTCGTGAGATGGATGCACGTATGTCCATGGAAGCAGGACATCGAGTCGTGCGACCGTGTGGGACTTATACAGGCTATGCCCGCGGGAGACGTCGAGAAGGACGTGAAGGGAAGACACAGGGAACAGAGGGTGGAACTGATGAGGGACGCCATCATATACAACCGCAACAACCCTTCCATCCTCTTCTACGAATGTGGCAACAAGGGCATCAGCGAGGAACACCAGATGGAGATGAAACAACTGCGCGACAAGTACGACCCGCTCGGAGGCCGTGCCATAGGATGCCGCGAGATGCTCAACAAGGCGACATGTGCCGAATATGGCGGTGAGATGCTGTATATCAACAAGTCGGTTGGCAAGCCCGTATGGGCAATGGAATACTGCCGCGACGAGGCTCTGCGCCGCTATTGGGACGACTGGTCGTATCCATATCACAAGCACGGCGACGGTCCTCTCTACAGAGATGCCGACGCCTCGGCATACAATCAGAACAACGACCAGTTTGCCGTGGAGATGGTGCGCCGGTGGTATGACTACTGGATGGAACGTCCTGGAACGGGACTGCGAGTATCCAACGGTGGCACGAAGATTATCTTCTCCGACACCAACACCCACAACCGTGGCGAGTCAAACTACCGTACATCGGGCGTGGTGGATGCCATGCGTCTGCCCAAGGATGCTTTCTATGCACACCAGGTAATGTGGAATGGATGGGTTACCCCCGACAAGTCGATGACGCATATCGTGGGACACTGGAACTATGAGGAATACTGCCGTGACAGGAACAATGGCAACATGGATTTCAAGAAGACGGTATATGTAGTGAGCGACGCTCCAGTGGTAAGGCTCTTTGTCAATGGTAAGGAGACGGGACGCGACTCCGTGGCCTACCATTTCCTGCATGTCTTTGAGAACATAGCCTTCGAGCAGGGAAACATCAAGGCTATTTCATACAGTGCCGACGGCAAGGCTCTCTCCGAGCATTGCATAGAGACCACAGGCAAGGCCACCTCGCTTCGCATCAGCAATATAAAGAACCACCAGCTCGTTGCCGACATGGTGCTCTTGGAGATAGAGGCTCTTGACGACAAGGGTCGCCGCAATCCTCTAGCCACCAACATGCTGCACTTCTCAGTGGAGGGTCCAGCGGAATGGATAGGCGGTATCGGCAAGGATAGCCATGACACCAACTGCATCCGTTCCAAGTCACTGCCCCTTGAATGTGGCGTAAACCGTGTTCTACTGAGAAGCACCGGCGAAGAGGGTGTTGTGCGTGTTAACGTCACCTGCGACGGTATGCCCGCATCGTCCATCACCCTTGATGCCAAGAAGGATGCAGCAAACGCTCCATTCGAGTTTGTCAGGTCAGAGACTCCCGCCACTCCTTCCTATAAGGACATCAAGCGCACCATACAGTGCAAGTCGGCCACTGCGGGATGCAACCAGCAGGATGCCATCCTCTCTTACGATGACAGTGAGGACACAGAATGGAAGAACGACGGCAGGATGTCAACGGCATGGATAAAATATGAACTTGCGGAGAAGGCGCGCGTGGATGAGGTGGTGCTCAAACTTACGGGATGGCGCAAGAGGGAGTATCCCTTGCAGATCTTTGCCGACGATACCCTCGTTTGGGAGGGCAAGACTCCCGTGTCATTGGGTTACGTTCATCTTCCCCTTGCCGCATCCCAACCTGCGGGCAGCATAACCATCAAACTGCAAGGCTCAGCCTCCGACTCCGACAAGTTTGGCAATATCAAGGAGCTTGCCGCCCCCGTGGCCAACGAGCTTGACCTCTTCAAGGCAAAGGATGGCGACAAGGTTCGCAGCGAACTGCGAATAGTGGAGTGTGACTTACTGCAATGGATTAAGCCAAATTAATTATTGCCATCAGGGTGGTAACCCGAATTGACTCACGCCTTATGTTTGAAGACTGATACTTCCTCCATCCTATGTAGTTCCCATCCCACAAACTGCATCACAATTTTGTGCATCTGCGTGCCTTGGCGGAGGGTTTCAACGCGTGGTGCCACGGCATAGCCGTTTATCTGCTCAACAGCCTCCTGCCATTGCTTTTCGGCTGCCTCCTCGGTATAGTCTTTCTTCGGCATGTATTTCAGTTCGAGGATATAGCTGTGATTAGCTTGGTAATGGGTGAGGTTGGGCAGAAGGAAGAAGTCGCAATAGCCGTGTGCCACCTCTACCTCCGGGGCTGTGTAATAGTAGTCGTTGAGATTGAGATATGCAAGGAAGAATCCCTGTATGTTGCGTTCTCCCTCTATACTGTCGCGCACAGAAGAAAGGTTTTTGTAGCAGTCGGCCATATATTGGAGACATTCGCGCCAGTTGCCGTCAAATGCCATTATGTCGAAAAAGTCTTTTAACTTTAGGATATTCACATGGTTGCCAAGTTTGTCATACACCTCAAGAATATAGTTGTAATACTGTTTTCTAACGTTGTTGTTTGGTATGCCAAGTATAACCCTACTGCCCCTTGTACCGGTAATAGTCAACATCCCATAATAGAACAGCAAGCTTGGGAATATCTCAGGCTTGGTCATCTCCATGGCAGAGAACGATGGGACGAGTGTTGCCTTTATCTCTCCCTTTTCAATTATCTCGAGCATCACTCCCTTGCGGTCGCCGTCGAGTTTGTCGAGTTTTATGAGTCCCTTCAGTTTGTTATAGTCGGTCTTGGTGTTAGGGTCGAGCATAATCTCGGGCGCATGACCACGAGAGACATAGCTTCTGAGATAATACATCACCATGTCGCAGTTAAATACCCTTATGTCGCTTTCAAGACATTCCTTGGCAAAGCAGTAGTTATCATACCACGGCTTCATTTCTTCGATCATAGCCTCAATATCGCAATCAGCAGACAATAATTCCACCTTTTTATAATATGAGAACATCTCCCTCACATCCTCTGTCGAGAATCCGAGCATTTTGTCGAGTTCAGGGTTCATCGACACGTTCCAACCGATGTTAAAGCCGCTGGTGAGGTCGTCGAGTGTAACAGGACTTACTCCTGTCAGGAATATACGCTCAAACATGCCCTTAAACAGTTTGAAGAAGTCTCGATAGAAACCATTGGCATGTGTTATGGCATGATATACTGCCTCGCCCTCCTCATTAAGCACGATATTGGTGAAGTTGTCGTATTCGTCGATGATGAGATACAGAGGTATTCGCAGCTCATGTGCGGCATTGTTGATAAGATTGAGCTTGGCGCGGGTGGAATTGGTCTGTAATACCTTCTCGACAATTCTTTCGGGATATTCATCCTTGTATCTGTCAATAAATGAGTCGATACATCCACAACTGTATTCATTGAAATTCTCCTCAAGTCGCTCGATTGTTCCTCCAGCCCTTGAATAGTCGAAATACATCACCTGATACCTGTTGCGCAGCGGTGTCGGATGTTTGCCCACCCAAAGGTCGCCAAACAGCTTGTCGAACCGCCCTGCCATTGCCTTGTCGTAGTATGCCTGCATCATACTTATGAATAGGCTTTTACCAAATCGGCGTGGGCGTATGAATATCAATGTGTCTGGCTGACTTTCCAGTTCAGCCAGATACATTGTCTTGTCGATATAATAGAGATTTCTGCTTCTAATCGACACGAAGTCTGACACTCCGTAAGGTATTTGTCTTATTCCGTCCATTGTGCTAATATATTAATTTTGCCGCAAAAGTAACAATAAAAATCGACATTGCCAAATGTTTTTCTAATTATATTATAAATTGATGTTTTTTCGCTGTAAAGTTACTAAAAAATCTCGAAATATGCAAATTTTTGGCTCAAAAAAGCCTTCTTCTGCCACCTTTTCTGCCACCACTTAACTATATGAAAATAAGGTCGATAGACGCAAAGGTGGCAGTAGTGGCAGTAAAATCAATTGTTAGTTTAGTAAGGGGTTATTGGGTTAAGGAGTTATTGGGTTATTCAGTTGACAAGTGGATAGGGTGTTCTAATGTGACAAGAATAGGGTGTTCTAATGTGATAAGAATAGGGTGTTCTAATGTGATAAGAATAGGGTATTCTAATGTGATAAGAATAGGGTATTCAGTTGTCAAGTGAATAGGGTATTCAGTTGACAGGTGAAAGCTCGTCTTCATTAACTTTTTTGGGGTTGGGCACATTCCCTTAGTTGTAAAGTTGATAAAAATAATAAAAAGTAATGGTAAAAGTCAAATATTATAGTTCAAAATGATAAAATATTCGTATTTTTGCAGCGAAATAAAGATTAATAACCTTTTAACTCAGCACTACGATAATGAAATTAACTTTCGCTGCCTTAATGGCATTCTTACCCTTATCATGCATGTCGCAGAATGTAGTAAATGATGCAACGACACCTCTCCACCTGATGAAACCTGCCTATAAATACAATTATGGAGTGATGGACAGGAAAGATGTGAAGTCATCTATCGACCGTATATTAGACTATCTTGACAAGACCACATTTGCCGAACTTGACGAGACGGGAAAGCACCTTAGAAAAGGTGACTTCCGACTGACATCATACGAGTGGGGAGTGACCTATTCGGCAATGTTAAGAGCAGGCGAGGTGACCGGTGATGCACGCTACACAAAGTATGCAATCGACCGTATGGACTTTCTGTGCAAGCAAGCTCCACGCTTTATAAAAATGAAGAATGAAGGTGAGGACATTGATGTATTGATGGAGCAGGTGGTTTCTCCTGATGCACTTGATGACTGTGGTGCCATCTGCTGCGCCATGATAAAGGCAAAGGGAATAAAGGGAAATAAAAATGATAAACTTTGGCAGGAGCAAATAGACAGATATTATGACTTTATTGCCCACAAGGAGTTTCGTTATTCAGACGGTCAGTTTGCACGCTTGCGCCCGGTCAAGAACACTGTTTGGCTTGACGACATGTTTATGGGAATACCTGCTCTTGCACTTCACGGAGACTATGACGAGGCACTACGTCAGTTCCGTCTTTTCCGTGAGAAGATGTGGGTGAAGGAGAAATCGCTATACCGACATGGATGGACTCCTACAGAGTCGGGATATCACCCGTCGTTCTTCTGGGGAAGAGCAAACGGCTGGGCATTGCTCACTGCCTGCGAATTGCTCGATGTGAAAGAGGACCCGTATATCCTTGATTGTTTCAAGCAGCACCTCAACGGACTGATGGCACTCCAATCCTCTGATGGGGCTTGGCATCAGTTGCTCGACCGCAACGACACATATCTTGAGACATCGTGTACGGCGATATACGCCTATTGTCTAGCGCATGCCATAAATAAAGGGTGGATAGAGGCTGAGCCATATATCGGACAGACGCTTCTTGCCTGGAACTATGTCGCTGCGCATATCACAAATAGTGGTCAGGTGGAGGGCACTTGTGTAGGTACAGGACTTGCGTTCGATCCGGCTTTCTATGCTTATCGTCCTGTCAATAACTATGCAGCTCATGGCTATGGACCCGTGATATGGGCAGGAGCAGAGATTTATGCCATTCTATCCACACACTGCATTAAAACCAACGACAGTGCAGTGCACTATTATCCTGTTGACCCAAAGACCGACAAACCGATATTCTACGTTGAATAATTGTCATTCGTGATTTAACAAGTATATACAACATTGAAATAATCAGTATGGGAAGACTGCTTATTATTATTCTTCTTTCGGCAATTGGCATTTCGGCAAATGCTAATGGCGATTGGTGGATAGAGGCAGAGGATGCCTCGTCATCAGTCACCACACAAGATGGCGTGACTACGATTATTGCGCCAAAAGGTCTTACACTTTGGAATACCAACAGAATGACGGGCAACACCATCATTGAATATGACGCCCGTATCGTCTCCGATCCTCAATTCCGTGATGACAAGGGAAACATCCGTGTCAGTGACCTCAACTGTTTCTGGATGGCTGACAAATGTGGAGGCTATGGAGGAAAGTTTGCTAATAACTATGCGCTGAAAATGTATTATCTGGGTTATGGTGGCAACTGGAACACTACGACACGTTTTCGACGTTATACTGGCTATGCCCCGTCAGTTGAAGAAGAGTGGCTGAAACCTATTATTCTCAGGGAATATACCGATAAAGAACATCTAATAAAGGCCAACCATTGGTATCATATCCGACTTGAGGCTATTGACGGTAGGGTGAGATATATTATTGACGGCGAATGTTTGGTGGATTACGTTGACCCTAAACCATTAAAGAGCGGTTATTTTGGTTTTAGGACGACGCTAGCCCATGCTGAAATGAAAAATTTCAGATATTCTTGTACAGATCCTGACCATGACGGCATAGTGCTGAAATGGATTGGAGGTAAGGGACAAGGTGCTGTTACCTTTGGGGTTCCTTTCGACCAGGGTGAGGTGAAAGAAAACGATTACGCTTTTGTCCTAAAGACAGACAAGGGTGAAAACATCGGATTGGAAACCCGAAGACTTGCATCGTGGAGTGACGGAAGTGCAAAATGGCAAGCCTTTACGGCTGTCATACCACAAGGGGTGGATTCCTGTATTCTTTCAAAGGAGGGCATCAAAAAGAATTCCAAGAATAGAAAAACGAAGGGGTATGGCGAAGTGTCATTGACTGAAGGCGTAATACCTCCATTTACAGTGACGCTCAATAATAAGGAGTGCCCCATAGTGGAACATATTGTAGAAAGAAAGGGCAATATTTCTACTGTACATAAGTTCACGGGTGACAACTTTGTCATTAGGGCTTACACTTATAAAGGAAGCAAACAGGTGAAATTTGTGCATACCTTATTGGTTGACAGCATACTAAATAAAGAGGGACTCAAAGAACTTTCAATCCGTTTCAAGGTGCCAATGCATGGTGAGGCTTTCGAAAGATATGTAAAGTTTGACGACCGCAGCAGAATGTCTGTGCAACCACTTATTTCCCGCCGGCCGATAGATATGGAGAAGAAAGACAACAAGACACTTGAAACTCTCCGGCAAATCGCCAAGTGGGATGGCTTTAGACTTAGTCAACTGTCTCCAAATGGCTACTCTATAAGAAAGCGCGCTACAAGCATCAGTCCATGGATTGGAACTATCGAAGGCAATAGAAGTGGAGGTAGGGTAGAGATTGGTGACAGTGTTTCTTCAACTGTATTTCGACTGAAGGATTTCTGGCAGAGTTATCCGTCCACACTGCAGGTTGACGGAGCAAGGGGCGACTCGGCATCCGTCATCGTCAGTCTTTATTCTCCAGAGGCAGAGCCTTTCTGTTTCGTTCATTACGACACCATTCCCCATTCGTTGGAATATGCCTACGAGGACGTGCAGCCAGGTATGAGCACTGCATGGGGAATAGCTCGCACAAGTATAATATATATTAATCCCGACTATTACGATGATTGTGTATTACTGCCAACACCCGACTATCTTCACCGCAAGAGGGCATTCGGTATATGGAGTCTTCCAATAATGGAGAATAGTCGTGACTCACTCATAGAAGGCACGCTTGGCGGTATCATGGACTTTTATGAAAGGGAAATAGAGCGACATGGATGGTATGGGTTCTTCAACTATGGAGACGTGATGCACGGCTACGACACAAGTCGCGACGAGTGGCGTTATGACGTGGGAGGCTATGCCTGGGACAATACCGAACTGGCTTCACCCACGATGTTCTGGTATCAGTTTCTGCGCACTGCCGACAGCAGGGTATGGCGTATGGCTGAGGCTATGACCCGACATTGCTCAGAGGTTGACACCTATCACTTCGGTCCACATTCAGGACTGGGCAGTCGCCATAATGTTGTGCATTGGGGATGTGGAGCCAAGGAGTCAAGAATTAGCGAGGCTTGGTGGAACAGATTCCTCTTTTATCTAACAGCAGACGACCGGCTTGGTGACATCATCCACGAGGTGGCGGATGCAGATACCCTGCTTTATACCCTCGACCCTATGCGCCTTGCCCAACCAAGGGACAAATATCCTTGTTTAGCTCCTGCCAGACTTAGGATCGGGCCCGACTGGGTTGGCTATGCCTCCAACTGGCTCGCTGAATGGGAACGATTTGGTAATACAAAGTATCGCGACAAATTGTTGGCAGGCATGAAATCAATAATCGGATTGCCTCACCATTTCTTCCAGGGACCATTGGCTTTAGGATATGACCCGGCAACAGGTGTAATATCTACTGATATGCCTGATGAGCAGACTACCAACCATCTTATGCCGATAATGGGTGGATTTGAACTTCTCAACGAACTTCAATTGTCAATAGATGATCCTAAATTCTTCTATTTATGGAGATTGTTCTGTAGTCAATATAAGGAGAAAGCATGGGAAATAAAGCACAATAAGTTCAGAATACCACGTCTGCAGGCTTATGCCGCATGGCAAGGCAATGCTCCTACAGCTAAGGCCGCATGGGATAGTCTTGTCAATAATCTTCCGCTGTCACAAAAGGCTTCTATATGGACAAATGACTGTGCCACATGGACAATGGATGCCATTTTCATGCAGGAAACAATAAGAAATTGGAAATAACTATGATTAAGAGATGTATTATATGCTGTCTGATGATGTTTGCCATGTCATCCATAATGGCAAAAACAGATGAATTTGTATGGTATGACGGTGAGAACGCAGTGGCATACAACGTGCTGACGGATGTGGAACCCGTTGTGAAGGTGGCCCTCAGCATGTTTTCCGACGATATGTCGGCTGTCACGGGCAGGAAAGCTGTGCATACGAATAATGCAGTCTTGATGATAGTGGAACTTGACAAGGCAAGTGAGAAACTAAGAAAGAAACTCGCGCGAAAGAATGTGCCCGTGGATGAGGTTATGTCCTCATACGACGGATTCACCATTTCGGTGTACGACGGAAATGTGTTCATTGTTGGAAAGAACGGTAGAGGCACTGCTTACGGTATTCTTGAAATGTCGAGGATGGCGGGAGTGAGTCCTTGGATATGGTGGGGGGACGTGGTGCCGGAAAAGAAATCGTGTCTTTCAATCAATCGCAATACCTCTTTCACCCAGGGGGCATCGGTGGAATATAGGGGCATATTCATCAACGACGAGGACTGGAGCATCCGCCCATGGAGCGAGAAAGGACAAAAGGGGCTTATTGGAAGGGACACTTATAAGAAGGTGTTCCAACTGCTGATGCGACTGCGTGCCAATGCCGTTTGGCCCGCCATGCACGAGGGAACGGTGTCGTTCTTCAAGACTCCTGGTGCTAAGGATGTGGCTGACAGTTGCGGCATTGCCGTGGGCTCGTCTCACTGCGAACCATTGTTAAGAAGCAATACGGGTGAGTGGAACGTGAGGGAACGCGGGGCGTTCAACTATTTCACTAACAGAGAGAACGTGCAAAAGTATTGGACGGAGCGTCTCAATGAAGTGAAATACTCAGCCGGAGGCAACCTGTTCACCATCGGTATGCGTGGCATTCACGACGGTTCGATGGAAGGAGCGAAGACGATGAAAGAGAAGTTTGACGGACTGCAATGCGTAATCAACGACCAGCAGGAACTGATTGCCAAGCACATAGGCAAGCCTGAAAAGCAAACGCAGATCTTCATCCCTTACAAGGAGGTGCTGCAGATATACGAGAAAGGGCTGAAGGTGCCGGAATATGTCACGCTGATGTGGTGTGACGACAACTACGGTTATATCACGAGACTGTCAAACGACGAGGAACAGAAGCGTATCGGCGGAGCGGGAATATACTACCACCTAAGCTATTGGGGACGTCCGCACGATTATCTATGGCTGACAACTACACAACCAGGACTGATATACAATGAGATGCGCACGGCATACGACCACAATGCCCGAAAACTGTGGATAGTGAATGTGCACGACCCGAAGGTTGCAGGATATCAACTCGAACTCTTTCTCGATATGGCATGGGATATCAACTGTGTGAACGAGTCGAGTGTCGAGAAGCATTACTTGCGTTGGCTCTGCCGCCAGTTTGGTGATGACGCGGGCAAGTTGCTTTTCCCTGCCATGAAGGAGTATTACAAACTGTGCGCACAACGTCGCCCTGAGTTTATGGGATGGACACAGGTGGAACTCGACAAGAAGAAATACAACCGCGGACTTAGTCCTATCCAAGACACGGAGTTTTCTATACATGAAATCAGTGAATACCTTGGGCGTTATGCTTCTATTTCAGCCACTGTAAAGAAGGTGGAAGATATTATCCCCGCAAGATTGAAGGATGCCTATTTTGCTGCAATAGTATATCCCGTGCTTGCCGCTGATGCCCACGCGCGCAAACTGCTTCTAGCACAGAAGGCAAGACAGACAGGAGATGCTGTTGCCGCAGAGCAAAGTTTGGAGGCATACAAAGAGATAAAGACGCTGACAGAACGTTATAACAACGACCTCGCAGGTGGAAAATGGAGGCATCTCATGTCGATGAATCCCCGCAACCTGCCAGTCTTCGGTATGCCTGACACTGCATACGTGCATGACTCATTAAATGTAAGTGTTGTGATGGATGAGTATGAATATATCTCGCGCAACGCCAATGAGTGTTTGTCAACATCTGAAGGCTGTAAGGCTATACAGATGCTCGGGCACAGTATGAATGCCGTCAGCATACCCAAGGGCGGTTCTCTCGAATATGATTTCGACACGTCAACAAACGGTGATGCCGTAATGAAGATTGCCCTTATCTCCACACAACCAAACGACAATGGAGACATTCGTTTCTCGGTATGTATCGATGGAGGTGAGGAGCGTGTATTCTCAATAAAGGAACCATTCCGCTCGGAACGTTGGAAACTGAATGTCCTAAGGGGACAGACCGTGAGGGAGATTGAACTGAATGGTTTGGCAGCCGGAAGACACACACTGAAAATAAAGGCTATAGACAATCATATCATCGTGGATCAATGGAACGTGGATTTCAATAAAAACCGAAGGAGGTATTTATTTAAATAAAGATATTATGAAAAAGACATTTGCAACCGTATTACTTGCCATGACAATCTGCATGGCTTGGGGACAGAAGACAAGTATCTCCCCTACAGTTCATGAACGACTTGACCGCGGCGTAGTGGCACTGCCCGCACAAGACAAAGGTATATTCATCAGCTGGCGACTTCTCGGTGACGATGCCAAGGATGTTACGTTCGATGTTGTGCGCAACGGAAAGACAATCGCCAAGGGCATCAACTCTACCAACTTCACTGATATTGAAGGAACGGTGACATCCACATATTGCATCATTGCAAGGCAAGGCGGCAAGGAGAACACATCCAAGGAAATCACACCTTGGGGAGACCTTTTCTATCGTATGCCTATTGAACGCCCCGACGGCGGAAACACTCCCGACGGAAGTTCATATACCTATTCGCCCAACGATTGCTCGGTGGGGGATGTTGACGGTGACGGCGAGTACGAACTGATTTTAAAGTGGGACCCGTCGAATGCCCACGACAACTCGCACGACGGATATACGGGTGATGTCATCTTAGATTGCTATAAGTTGACTGGCAAGCGTCTGTGGCGCATCAATCTCGGACGGAACATACGTGCCGGTGCCCACTACACACAATTCCTCGTGTATGACTTCGATGGCGACGGTAAGGCTGAGATGATATGTAAGACGGCTCCCGGCTCTACCGACGGTAAGGGAAAGTTTGTCACTCTGTCTGCCACGGATGCCGCAATACGCCAGATTGACAACTCTGCCGACTATCGCAACCAACTTGGACGAATACTCGAAGGCGAGGAATTGCTGACGGTGTTCAGCGGTATGACAGGCGAGGCTCTGCACACCGTATGGTATAACCCCAACCGTGCTTATGGTGTTGGGGGTAAGGCGGAATATGCCGGATGGGGCGACTCGAAATGTCAGGGCAATCGTGGCGAGAGATATCTGGCTTGCGTGGCTCATCTCGATGGTATGAACAGAAATGCGAGCGCCGTGATGTGCCGCGGATATTATACTCGCTCTTATCTATGGGCGGTGGATTTTGACGGTAAGCGGCTCAACACGAAATGGTTGCACGCTTCTGTCAGCCCTGAGGAATGGAATCTCATTAATGCCGAAGGAAAGGTGGTGAAATCCGCTTCTGGACTGAAAGCTACGGCATACGGACAGGGTGCACATGGCATTGCCGTGGCGGATGTGGATGGTGACGGATGCGACGAGATAACCTATGGTTCGGCTGCTATCGATAATGATGGAAGTCTGTTATATTCCACCGGTCTTGGACATGGTGATGCCTTTCATCTCTCCGACCTCGACCCCGATCGCCCCGGACTTGAGTTTTATATGGTGCATGAGTCGAGACCATACGGTGCCGACCTGCGCGATGCCCGAACAGGCGAACTGATATTCCACGAACATGGTGATGAGGACACCGGACGTGGCATGTGTGCTGACATAGATGCCAATCACCGCGGTTGCGAGATGTGGCATATATGTAACAGGGAGGTGAAGGACATACATGGCAATGTGATTGCTAATACTATGCTACCGATGAACTTCCGCATCTATTGGGACGGAGACTTGCAGGAGGAACTGCTCGGAAATCTCAGAAAGCGTCAGCACTTTGCCCCTTGTCTCATGAAGTGGAACGGAAAGGAGGCTGTGCCTCTGCCACTTGGCAACGGGAAGATGCTGTACGAGATGGGTAATTCGGGGTCATGCAACTGGTCAAAGGCTACACCTAATCTGCAGGCAGACCTTATGGGCGACTGGCGCGAGGAGCTTATTTTCTGGGATACCACCGATGCCTCCCATCTGAACATCTTCACTACCAACTGTACTACCAAGTACCGTGTCACAACTCTGATGCACGACCACACCTACCGAATGTCCGTGGCATGGCAGAACGTGAGCTACAACCAGCCCCCGCATCTCGGGTACTATCTGCCCACGATATTTTTTGGGGAACAAACCAAATATTAAACGTTAAAAATCAAATATTGTTGTCGTACGTATAATATAAATATGTAATTTTGCATCGACTTTTGAAATAATGAAACAACCTAAATAAACAAAATGAAAAAAAGAATACTTATGGGAGCAATAATATCGCTCTCTACATCAATGACGATCGCTCAGGTGGCAAAACCTATGGAGGATGTCAACAAGGTGGTGGATAATACCCTCGACAGCCTTAACAAGGCCAAGACTGCACGAATACCCGCGGGAACGAGCCGCAAGGGAAACAACCCTGTGCTCTTCCTCGTTGGCAATTCCACAATGCGCAACGGTACGTTGGGTAATGGCAACAACGGACAGTGGGGATGGGGATATTATGCACAGGACTTCTTCGACGAGAACAAGATAACAGTGGAAAACCAGGCTCTAGGAGGAATGAGCAGCCGCACCTTCTATACTCGCCTATGGCCGGATGTGCGCAAGGGAATACAGAAGGGCGACTGGGTAATCATATCCATAGGTCATAACGACAATGGACCATATGACAGCGGACGCGCTCGCGCCAGCATCCCCGGAATAGGCAAGGATACACTCAAAGTTACTATCAAGGAGACAGGAGTGAAGGAGACTGTATATACCTATGGAGAATATCTGAGGAAATACATCAACGACTGCCGTGCCGTGGGTGCTAATCCTATACTTATGTCGCTCACACCGCGTGACGCATACGACGAAAACGGGAAGATTGTAAGAGTGAACAAGACTTTTGGTTTGTGGGCAAGACAAGTGGCTGAACAGGAAAATGTGCCTTTTGTCGATCTCAACGAGATATCTGCATCCAAACTCGACAAATACGGCCCGTGGAAGGAGAAATATCATTTCTACACCGACCATATACACACCAGCCGATTCGGAGCAATGATGAACGCAAGGTCGGCTGCCGAGGGTATCGCAGAGAGTAAAGACCCGAAGTTGGCTCCGCTGCAGGCAATGATGCGGGGCGTAGAGCTGCCCACCGAGGAGGTGAAGCGCGAGAAGGGCAAACCGGTGGTTTTCATCACAGGCGACAGTACTGTTAAGAATGAGGACAAGGAAGAAAACGGTATGTGGGGCTGGGGTTCACAGGCTTACACCGTGTTCGACCAAAATAAGATTACATGTGTAAACTGTGCAAAGGCTGGACGCAGTACTCGTACCTTCCTCAACGAGGGACGTTGGGACAAAGTGTATAACAGTCTCCAACCGGGTGACTATGTCTTGATTCAGTTCGGACATAATGATATTGGTCCGATTGACAATCAGAAGCAGCGCGGAACAATAGCATGCGCCAAGGACACAAGTCATGTGTATAAGCTTGCAGACAGCGGGAAATATGAAGTAGTGTATTCCTTCGGATGGTATCTCAAGAAGTTTATACAGGATGTGAGGGAAAAGGGGGCAACACCAATTCTCGTGTCACTTACACCACGCAACGAATGGCCGGGAGGAAAGATAGAGCGTCGTAATGACTCTTATGGCAAGTGGTATCGCGAGGTTGTGAAGGAAACAGGAGTGGAATTGGTGGATGTGCATAATATCTCGGCCGACTTCCTTGACAGGATTGGTAGGGAGAAGGCTAAGGCATACTACAACCACGACCATACCCATACTTCGCTCACTGGTGCCAAGATGAATGCAAAGAGTGTGGCAAAGGGACTTATGCGCAATAATTCATCGCTTGCCAAGTATCTTATTTCATCTACAACGATTGTAGAGGATATGAGCAAGCGTGACCCGAAGAATAACGAGCCCTTCTATTATTCTGCAGAACTGCCCGATGGCAACTATAAGGTGACTGTTGTTTTCGGTTCTAAGAAAAAGGCGGGAAAAACTGTAGTAAGGACTGAAAACAGAAGACTGATGGTGGATGAGGTAGCTACTAAGAAAGGTGAGTTTAAAACGGTAGAGTTTACTGTTAACAAGCGAACTACGTTTATCTCCGACCTTAAATACGTGAAGATAAAGGACCGCGAGAAGAACTATCCCACTTGGGATGACTTCCTCACACTTGAGTTTACGGGTGAAGCTCCCGCTGTAAAGGAACTGAAGATTGAGCGCGACACTGTGGCTACACAGATATTCCTGTGTGGTAATTCCACAGTGACCGACCAACCCAGTGAACCGTATGCAAGTTGGGGACAAATGGCACCAGTATGGTTTGGTCCCGACGTGGTGATTGCCAATCATGCTGAGAGCGGACTTGCTACAAGTTCGTTTATTGCTCAGGGGCGTCTTGATCAGGTGATTGCCCAGATGAAGAAGGGTGACTATGTGTTGTGTGAGTTTGGACATAATGACCAGAAGGAGCGCAGTGCAGGAAGTGGTGCATGGTATAATTTCTCGCAGAATCTCAAGGTGTTTATCGACAGAGTGAGAGCTAAGGGTGGCAACATCATCTTCGTAACTCCCACACAACGACGTGCCTTTGATGAGGCAACTCATACAAAAATACAGGAAACCCATGGTGATTATCCCGATGCCATGCGCGCTGTGGCACGTAGGGAAAATGTGCCGGTGATAGAATTGCATGACATGACACGCACTTTCTTCGAAACTCTCGGTTATGAGGGCAGTAAGGAATCGCTTGTCCACTACCCAGCAAACACCTTCCCCGACCAGACAAAGGCTCTTGCCGACAATACCCACTTTAACCCCTATGGCGCTTATGAGGTGGCTAAGATGGTGATTATGGGAATGAAACAGCTGAATCTGCCAGTAGTCAAATCGCTTCGTGCAGAATGGAAAGACTACGACCCCGCACAGCCTGATGATGTGAAGACATTCAAATGGCGTCCGGCTAATGACGTGGATGTGACTAAGCCGGCGGGAAACTGATTTTTAGATTGAAGATTGAAAATTGAAGATTGAAGAATGACACTATGAAAAAGATAATGATATTGGCGGCTATGGCAATGCTCGTAGGTGGAGCGTCGGCCGCAGTGAGAGATACGATAAGCCTGAATGAAGGATGGCAGTTTCACTTTGGGGAACTGTCGGGTATTGAGGCAGTGAAAAATGCTAAGAGCGAGAGGGTGAACCTTCCGCATGACTTCCTTATCGGACAGCCGTGGGTGGAACCAGATGCCTCTGAGCGTCCTGACAATAGTGATGCTGGAAGTAATGTGCGCAGCCGACTCAGTCCACGTGGTTTCAAGGAAATGAACGTGGGTTGGTATAGATATGTGCTTACCCCAAAGCAAGAATGGAAGGGCAGAAGGGTAGTGCTCGACTTTCAGGGCATTATGCTCGTGGGTGATGTATGGCTCAACGGCAAGCACATAGGCAAAACCGACTATGGTTATCTTGGTTTTGACACTGATATCTCTTCGATGATAAAATATGATGGAGACAACGAAATTATTGTGAAGGCCAATACCCAACAACCCAATAACTCGCGTTGGTACACAGGAGGTGGACTCTATCGTGATGTCAACATCATCGTTACAGACAAGAAACTATATTTCCCCCGTCATCCGCTTTTCATCCGCACTGAAAATAACAAGAAGGTAAAGATTCAGGCTGAGATTGCATGTTTCAACAAGGTGGATAATATACCCGCTGAAGTGAAAATCTACGATGCCAATGGTGAGGTAGTTGCCCAGAAGAAGCAGAATATCGTATTCAACGGAAAATGGCGTACACGCGAGTATGAACTGCAACCGATAGAAATTGACAATGCCAACCTTTGGTCGTGTGAGTCGCCTTATCTCTATACGGCAGAGGTGACTCTGTTTGACAATCAAGGCAATGCCGTTGACCAGATTCGCGAGCAGTTTGGTGTGCGCACCATTGAGTTCTCCCCCGACTTTGGATTTAAGCTCAACGGCAAGAAGGTACTTCTTAAGGGTTATGCCAACCATCACACATTAGGAGCTCTCGGAGCTGCTGCCTATCCCCGTGCTATAGAGAAACGCATACAACTGATGAAGTCATTCGGATATAATCATATTCGCACTTCACATAATCCATATAGTGAGGACTTTATGCGCCTTTGCGACCGATATGGTATTCTTGTCGTAGATGAACTATACGACAAATGGCTAACGCAATATGCCGGCGGACGTGTAGAGTGGGAGGCTCTTTGGCAGCGCGACGTGCCTGAATGGGTTAAGCGCGACCGCAATCATCCATGCGTTGTGTTGTGGAGTCTTGGCAATGAATTACAGCAATATCCTAATCTTCCGTTCAACGACTGGGGAGTGACGGCATACAAACTGCAGCGCGAACTGTTGCATAGATATGACAATACACGTCTTACAACAGTGGCTATGCATCCGCGCTATAGGGATATTGACACCGACTCAATACCTGCCCCATTGGCTATTGCCACTGAGGTGAACTCATATAACTATCGGTACATGTACTTCCCTGGTGACAGCCGACGCTATCCCGAGAAGATATTCTATCAGAGCGAGGCAAGTACGGGAGCCATGGGACCAAACTTCTTTGAGATGGATCTCGACAAGGTTGTAGGTCTTGCATATTGGGGCGCAATCGACTATCTCGGCGAGAGTATGGGATGGCCTATAAAGGGATGGAACCAGGGTGTGTTTGACATCTCACTCCAACCCAAACCGGACGCATATTTCCTAAAGAGTATGTTCTCTGACACTCCGTCTGTTCATCTCGCTGTCATCGAAAAGGGAAAGAAGGGTGAGCAGATGTGGAATGGCATTAATGTCGCTATAGGAAGCTATTCGGAAAATTGGAACAGAAAGGATGGTGAGAAACTCTCGCTATATACTTATACAAATGCTGAGGAGGTGGAACTCAAACTCAATGGCAAGTCTTTGGGAGTAAAAAAGAACAGTGGCAATCCTAAGGAACGCAATCGTATTAAATGGGATAATATCGAGTATAAGTCGGGTAAGCTCACTGCTATTGCACGCAATGGCGGTAAGGAGGTGGCACGCCACTCGCTTGAGACAACAGGCGAGGCTGTTGCCCTCAAACTGATTCCCGACGTGCAGACATGGCATGCCGACGGCAAAGACTTGCTGCACGTCAGGGTGATTGCAGTTGACAAGAAGGGTAGGCGAGTGTTGTCAGCTGGCGAGAATCTCCGTTTCTCTGTGACAGGAAATGCTGAGATAGTTGCTGTTGACAACGGAAACATATCTTCCGACGAACTTGCCGTAGGTACAGAGCGCAGTCTCTTTATGGGCAGTGCCCTCGTCATCCTCCGTGCCGGAGCGTCTGCATCCAACATCATCCTCGAAGTGGCAAGTGACAAATACAAGACACAAAGAATAAAACTCAATACATTGTAGTAAGGGGTTATTATCTTTCTAATGTCACTGCCATAAGTCCTACAACTATGTCATTGGAGAGAGTCTTGATACGGATTCCCCTAATCCTACTGGTGGGATTCAGTGGCATCTTAAGTATCACTCCGGCTCCCTTTTCAATGGCATAGTGGTTGTCTTCGCCTATCTTCTTCTCCTTGTCGTCGTGATTCGATGGAATGGTGGACAGAAGTTCCTTGGCATTAATGTGGCGTCCTACTTTGCCGTTGTCAAGACGGAAGCGGAGGGGCATTATCGGTGCCGACCAGAAAGCATAGTCATCAAATACATACGCCTCGTTGATCGTTGGCCAGTTGATGGGATTTTCGAGGTGAAGGGTGTCTATACTGCCGTCCTCATATTCCGCCATTATCAGGGCATTATCTATACGACTCTGCATATTGTTGGTTGTACCTGCCAACATCAGATAAGCAGAATTATAAGATTTTGCTTTCGGGGCTATTGGAATACTTACCTCGTCGGGGTAATTGTTCCATAGCGAGGAGAAAACGATGTTTTTGCCTTTGCGAGGAATGAGAAAGTTCAATCCCTTGCCAGTGTCATATATGCCAAGACTGTCATTGTTGCTAAGTGGTTGGGTGCACATTCTTAGTCCTGTGTCGTCGATGTTTGCAGTAAGTTTTGGATGGCACCATTCGCCTATGCCTTGTGTGGGAATTTGCAACGTGGTGTAGGGTGGGCGTGGGCTTTCGTATCTGTTTCGGAATATATCGGTGAGATTGGCATTGTATATATCTGAGAGATCAATCATCTCGTGCTTGTTAGTAGCATTGTCACTGATTTCCTCAAGTCCCATCCTGCGTATGTATTCCTTGGAATGGATATTCTTTCTTACAGAAGGTCTTTCTGGATAAGTTTGCGGCATGGGCAGACGAGTTCGGTCAACGATGATTGTCTGTCTTTCATCTGTAGTTCCTACCGTTTCCATAAAAGCACCGTTTCCCGCATTTGTCTTGACTATTATTTTCAGTGGTTGTGCGAAATGCTGTTCTATATGATAAATGTCCCGATTACCTTCGCGCTTGTAGGAATAACTCAGGAAGGGTGTTTGTATGTTAGCCTCATTCCATTCGTCGGGAAAGGCTTGCTTAATGATACATTGCCCGTAGAGGGCATCGGGTGTTATTCCGAAGAGACCATTGATTATTGCTCTGCTTGTGATGCCCACATTGTCGCCGAAGTCACGGTATGCCTCGTTTCGCTCACGGTCGTAGTGGCTAATCTGTCCAAAGTTGCCGGGAGATTTCCCGAGGAGCATCTCGTCGGTAAGGTCGCTTTTCAAAAGCTGGAATCCCTCATTGTTTCTTCCTGCTTGGAAATATGCCAATGCCATATTTGCCACCTCCTCGTGTGCTACGTTGTTTGTACTCCATGCGTATGGCATCCAGTCGGTGGTAGAGATTGTATATCCTATGGTGTCCACTTTGTTGACAACAATTGGTATATGCGGTATATCGCGATCCACGTATTTTGTAGCTCGATATGCTTGTTCGGGAGAGCTGGCACCACAGTCTATCGGCGTGTAAATGGTCCAAAGTGCAGCACTCTTGTGTAGCCGTTTAAGTCCCATGAGGTCTTGGTATTCAGCCCAGTGCCCACGGTCGTCCATCCACAGTCGTTCATTCATAGCCTTGAGGATAGACTCTGCCTCCAACCGGTATTTCGTGTCGTCCTCGCCTATTAGTTGGGCTATGCGTGCAGCAAGCCTATTATCACGATAGTTGTATGCGGAGGAATGGGTTACAGCTCCACCATTATAATACAAGGCATCTGATGCCCAGATACAGCAATAGGCATCATAGAGATGGTCACCGTCGGGGTCGAAATTGCGTTTCTCCCATTCAAGATGACTTTTCAATATCGGCCAAAATTCCCTGAGTTTTCTCTCGTCGGCATCATAGGATAGGTGCCACAGAAGTCCGTCGATATAATTGAGGTTCATGTCGTAGTGGTGCATCACGTCAGTGCGGTTGGGATAGCGGCATATATATCCATTGCTATACATTTGTGTTCCCCATTGTTTCTTGGATCTTGCCAGATTCAGTGCACTGTCCTGACAGGGATGGGGCATTGTGGCGGGCACATCCCTCACCTGACTGCGGGCGTATGCCTGAAAATGCTGGTAAGAGCGGTCGGTCCATCCTACGGCATCTCCAACATAACACCCTCGCCAACCGGCCAAAGGCATTCGCCAACCGATGCATCCATGCTGCCATGTCTCACCGTCCCAAAGTCCGTCAGCGGCCGCCATAAGTATGCTGCCGAGTGTATTGAACAATGGGTCGGGGGTATTTATCTCTACCCTCGACATGATAGCTTGACGATGGGATTCCTCTGAGTCAAATCTGGCCTGAAGCCATCCTGCTCCCCGGTTGGTGGTGTTGGCGGATTGAGCCTCTAACTCTTTGTTTTCTTTCAACAGAAGAAACGTCTCCCCACGTCCGTCCCATGTGGCGGTAGAGACGGGTGGTGAATTGGGAGCTGCATCAAATTTTGACAGGTCATCAACACCGAGGTCGCCATTACGCTGAAATTTGCTGCTTCGAGAATTAGTGAGAACGGCCTCGAAATGAATCTTCTTTTTGTATGGAACTATTGTCTTTCCTTTTCCAATTACCCATGTATTGAACTTCCACACGGCATCTTCATCGTGAAGAAAAGAAGCCATCGCATAAATGTCGATTCTGATGTCATCATGGGTCAGACGATATGTTCTCCTTCCACCAAGATAGCTTGCCTCACAGTCAAAAAGGATGGAGTCGAGTGCAATCCGTTGATTGCCAATAATGGCATATAACCGAAGATTGCGGCACTCGCCTTTCTTGAATGTAGCAAACAACGGGCGGTCGGATGTTTCAAGGCGGAATGGACCGTGGGTCCCGTATAATGCCCTGGTATATTTGTTTACGCCATTATGACAAACAATCTCCCTACCGTCAGGACGGTAATTGTATTTTCTGCCAGCCTCAACCTCTGAGATGGCAAAAAGAAGCATTAATATGATAATTACTACCCTCATATATCCTTTATCTTATGGCATTGGCAATAGACCTTCCCATCTCACATCCCAGTCTTTGGGGAATCCTGGCGTAGATGTCTCGCATCCGTCCCATCCGGCACACATCATTGCCACGGCGGTGAGCAGTCCGCCATTGCCTGGCATATATACCCTGAGTCTTTGATCTTGATAATTATGTCCATTTATGAGGTATGTATTTGTGCGCTTGGGCATTAGCAATGCATCAATAGCCATGTCGGCCTCTCCAAGTCGTGCACAGGTCATTGCAGTCATTGGATAGTCCCAGCCCCAGGTCTTGTCCCAGTTCCAGTTTTCCCATATCCAACGCAGTGTATTTGACATTATGGTTTTATCCAGCAGTTTGTTGTCGGGCATCATACCTAATGCTCCAAGCAATGCGGGATGATCGCTTGTCATTCTTATGTTGGAATATGTGTCTGTGGCACTTTCAGCTGCTAGATACATACTGTCGGCATTGAATGCCAATGGCGACAGTTTGTCTATCACCATTTGTGCGTCTTTCATTGGAGTGAGTCCTCGTCTTATTCTCCATTTCTGTGCCATGTCGAGTGCAGTCAGCCAATATGACAGTTCAAATGGGGGATTCACCGTAGAGTCGGCTTTTAAGGTTTCTTGTGCTGGTATGCAGCCGCGAAGTATGTATCGGTCATTGACTGAATCATATTCGGCGAAGTCGCACATGAATAGTGCTGTCTCATCCACAAGTTTGCCGTATTTCTCCAATGCCTTTGTGCGCTCTTCTTCCGATTTTGCCGCACGATATGTCAGTTCTGCCAAATATATAAGATGAGGCTGCTGCCATATCAGAAACGAACCGACATTGGAAGGTGCTTCCTCGGCTGAGGGGTCGGTCATCTTCATCCATCTCACTCCCTTGAATCCTTGGCGTCGCGCTATTTCTCGCGCCTTACCCTCTGCCGAGGCATACCACGAAATCTGTCTGTCGAGTAGCTCGGACTTGTTCCATAGTCCATAATGAACAAGGTGCCACCATGTCATTTCAAGGTGGAATTTTCCAAACCACGAGTTGTATGTGAGTCCTGTTTCCTGCGGAGGAATGTTTCCTGCTTCTTGTGCCCCCATGAGATACTGGCTGAGAATGATACGTCGTTCCAATTCGGTTGCCCTTTTGTCTTTCACATTGCCAAGGTCGATAAATCCTCCTTCTGTCCAATATGAATACCATCTCTCAGACGAGGCCTTGGCGCATAATGGATAGTCTGGTATTTGGGGGATTTTCGTAGTTATGCCGGATTTCTCGGAAATACCGAATTCGTCAGAATTACTTTGGAATAAGGCTGAGAATGAGAGGTTTTTGCCTTTGGATTTTAGCAATATCTTGTTACGTCCTGTTTGTATAATCTCGGCATTGCCTTTCCATGATACATATATATAATATAAGGTGTTGTCTATTGTCCTGGTGATTACTGCAGAGTTCTTCTCGCTTTTTAATGTAGTATTATGCAGTTTGTCGGCATCCCATCTACAGGCATCGTCACAATGTCCTCCTGTGGGATAGGCAAAACTGAATACGACTCCGATATTCCCGTCAGATGTAATATTGGTTGCAATACAATCTAAACCAGGATCGCAGACAGTCTCTATATGATATGTCTGTTTGTCATACGTGAACTTACTGTCAATCTTTCCTGTCCAAAGGTCAAGATGTTGGTCTATGTCATTCATCTTCGAAGCGTCAGACAGGTCAAGGCCTATTGTTCCGAGATGAAGTCTATGAGGATTAGCTCTCAAATAATCTACTGCCTTGCGTGTTCTTTCTGGTTGTTTGATCTGTAGAGAATAATATTCGGGATGACCGCGGTGGAAATCGTGGTTTGCCAATGCATCTTTAGCTTCGAATCCATCGTGGTTTGCAAACGAGTGCCATCCCCATTCGCTCATTGTTCCGAGCGGAACACCAAGGGAATATTCTTGAGGGAAAGTCTGCAGACCTGTGGCATCCACGGTAAAAGCAAATCTGCCGTTTCCCACTGTAAGCGAAGACAGAGAGTCCAAATGAGTGACATGTGGGTTATGCCGTGTCACTACCTTACGTCTGTCAATCTTTTCAGATGCGATAGCATTGCCGACAACTGTTATTCCAAGTAATAATGTTGCCAACGTCTTAGTAAATTGTTTCTTCATACTAATAATGTTTGTTTGATTTTGTGCAAAGATACTAACAAATAATGAAAAGACCAAACTATAGTCAAAAAACAATGCTATAAAGTCAAAAATTGTTGTTCAATTATGTTTTTTACCCATAACTTTGCAACCGAAATTTAAAACATCCAATAATTTAAAAACTTTTATTACTAATGAACAATAAGGAATATTTCTTTGCTGTCGATCTTGGTGCCACCAGTGGACGTACCATAATAGGGTCAACTTCTGATGGCAAGATTGAGCAGGAAGAACTCACTCGCTTTAACAATAACCTAATCGAGACAGGAGGACATGTGTATTGGGATATATTTGCCCTCTACTTGGAGATTGTCAACGGATTGAAGGTTGCCGCAAAGCGTGAAATAAATATTATTAGTATTGGTATCGATACATGGGGTTGCGACTTCCTGTGTGTTGCACCAGATGGAGCAGTGCTTCGCAATCCACTGGCTTATCGTGACCAACATACAGTGGGCATCATGGATAAGTATTTCGACAAAGTGATTGATAAGCAGACTGTATATTCGAAGACAGGAATACAGTTTATGAACTTCAACTCGCTTTTCCAACTCTATGCCATGCGTGAGAATGATGATTCAGCCCTTGCCAATGCCGACAAGATCCTATTTATTCCAGATGCCCTCAGTTATATGCTCACTGGCAATGCCGTATGTGAATATACTGTGGCATCAACGTCCCAGATTCTCAATCCGATAACCAAGGACCTTGATACCGACTTGCTTGCCAGTCTTGGTATCGAGAGAGGTAAATTTGGTAAGATGACTATGCCAGGAACGGTCATCGGTACTCTTACTTCAGAGGTGCAGAAGATAACCGGTTATGGAGCTATCCCAGTTGTTGCTGTGGCAGGTCATGACACAGCCAGTGCAGTTGCAGCTGTTCCGGCAGACAACGAGAATTTTGCATATCTCAGTTCGGGCACATGGAGCCTTATGGGAATCGAGACCCGCAATGCCATTATCAACGAACGCAGCAGTGAGTTGAACTTCACCAACGAAGGTGGCATTGATGGTACTACTCGTTTCTTGAAGAATATTTGCGGAATGTGGATTTATGAGCGCTGTCGAAATGAGTTTGTCGATGCCCCTAAGACACATGCCGAACTTCAGGCTGCAGCAATGGATCAGCAGCCGTTTAGAAGTCTTATAAATCCCGACGATGCTGCCTTTGCCAATCCTCCGTCTATGATTGTGGCTATACAGGATTATTGCCGCACTACAGGGCAAATGGTGCCCCAAGGATATGCTGAGATTATACGTTGTGTATTTGATAGCCTTGCACTTCGCTATCGCCAGGTGTTCACATGGTTGAAGGAGTTTGCTGATTTCAGTCTGGATACATTATATATTATTGGAGGAGGTTCGCTCAATAACTATCTCAACCAGATGACCTCAAATAGTTGCGGTGTGACAGTGAAGGCAGGTCCTCAGGAGGCTACTGCGATCGGTAATATCATGCTTCAAGCCAAGGCTGCCGGTATTGTGAATGACATTTGGGAGATGAGGCGGATTATCTCTAATACAGTGGAACAAAGAGTCTTTGAACCACAAGATAAGGAATTGTGGAATGAGGCTTATGAGAATTTTTTGAGAGTAATTAATAAATAAAGTAATAAAATAAAAAATTAAGAAATTATGAAAGAAGAATTGGTTAAGAAAAATTACGAGATTGCCAAGGAGCGCTATGCAGCGCTCGGTGTTGATACAGACAAGGCAATAGATTTACTGGAGAAGACTCCAATATCGCTACATTGTTGGCAGGCAGACGATGTTGTTGGCTTTGAGCGTAATGTTGCAGCTTCGGGTGGTATTCAGACCACAGGTAATTACCCTGGTAAAGCTCGAAATATTGATGAGTTGCGTCAGGATATTGACAAGGTAACCTCCTTGTTAGCTGGTACATTGCGTCTCAATCTCCACGAGACCTACGGAGAGTTTGGCGATAAATTTGTTGATCGTAATGAGGTCGGCGTAGAACATTTTATGGGTTGGATGCAGTGGGCAAAGGAGCGCAATATGTGTCTTGACTTCAACTCTACATCATTCTCTCACCCAAAGAGTGGTGACCTCACATTGTCGAATCCTGACAAGGCAATCCGTGAATTCTGGATTGAGCACACCAAACGTTGCCGTCGCATTGCCGATGCTATGGGTAAGTACCAGGGAGATCCAAGTATCATGAATATATGGGTGCATGACGGTTCGAAGGACTACACCGTTGAAAAGCTTCGCTATCGCCAGATTCTTAAGGATAGCCTCGATGAGATTCTTGCAGAGGAATTGCCCGATATGAAGCCATGTCTGGAGGCAAAGCTGTTTGGTATTGGTCTTGAGGCTTACACTGTAGGTTCGCACGATTTCTACGCAGGCTATTGCTCAAAGAACAATGTAATGTACACCCTCGATACAGGTCACTATGAGCAGACTGAGAATGTGTCGGATGCAGTATCGTCACTTCTGTTGTTTGTTCCCGAACTGATGCTTCATGTGTCTCGCCCGATGCACTGGGACTCTGATCATGTCACACTCTTCGACGACAATACTCGTAACCTCTTCTCGGAACTTGTTCGTGCCGATGCACTCGACCGTGCTCACATTGGTCTAGACTACTTCGACGCATCAATCAACCGTATCGGAGCATACGTTATAGGTGTACGTGCTGCACAGAAGTCTCTTCTTCAGGCATTCCTCGAACCATTGCCAATACTCCGTAAGTATGAGGACGAGGGTAAGTTCTTCCAGCGTCTTGCTTTGCTTGAGGAAGCGAAGACATTGCCGTTTGGTGCAGTGTATGACTACTTCAATCTTAAAAACAACATCCCCGTTGGAGAGTCCTATATCACCGATATCGAGAATTATGAGGCCGAGGTGCTGAGCAAGAGAGTATAGTCTTCATTCATATCAATGGATATTACGTTAGGTTTATTTATTATTGCCATCGGAGCTTTCTGCCAAAGCAGTTGCTATGTTCCCATCAACAAGATAAGAGATTGGAGTTGGGAGAGCTACTGGATTGTGCAGGGAGTCTTCGCATGGCTATTGTTGCCTTTGCTCGGAGCATGGCTTGCGGTGCCTGAAGGTCATTCGATGTGCGAGTTGTTCAACTCAGATAATTCGTTCAATATTGTGATGACAATGCTCTTCGGAGTGTTATGGGGAGTGGGAGGTCTCACTTTCGGACTCTCTATGCGCTATCTCGGAGTGGCATTAGGACAGAGTATCGCACTTGGCACTTGTGCTGGACTGGGCACCATCATGGGACCTGTACTACTCAATATTTTCTTCCCTGAACAAAATGCCTTGGCGTCGCTTACTGCGTCGGTAATTATAGGTGTGGTCGTAACCCTCATTGGTATTGCCGTTATTGGAGTTGCGGGTAGTATGAAAGCATCGTCTCTTTCTGACGAACAGAAGAAGGAAGCTGTCAAGGATTTCAATTTCCCTAAAGGACTTGCTATCGCGCTTCTTGCGGGATTCATGAGTGGATGCTTTAATGTTGGCCTTGCTTTTGGTGCCGACATAAATTTTGGAGACCTCACCCCCGACATGTACAAGACACTGCCAGCTACGATGCTCGTTACTGTAGGAGGATTCTTTACCAATGCTGTTTATTGCTTATATCAGAACAATAAAAACAGAACGTGGGGCGATTATCTTAAGACATCCGTATGGGGCAATAATATTCTGTTCTGCTTGCTTGCTGGAGCATTGTGGTATAGTCAGTTCTTCGGACTGTCATTAGGGAAGGGATTCCTCACAGAGTCAGCTACACTGACAACTCTCTCGTTCTGCATACTGATGGCACTCAATGTCGTATTCTCCAATATCTGGGGCATTATCCTTAAGGAATGGAAGGGGTGCTCGCCTAAGACCATTGTTGTTCTTGTTGTCGGTATTGTAATTCTGATAATATCAAGTTTTCTACCACAATTAATTTAAATTGCATATATGAAAAGATTCGCATTCAAGATGTATCTAAAGAAAGGTTGCGAGGAAGAATATTCTAAGCGTCATGCTGCTATCTGGCCCGAATTGGTGCAGATGATCAAAGACCAAGGCGTGAGCGACTATAGTATCTTCTGGGATAAGGACACTAATCTGCTCTTTGCCGTACAGAAGTGCGACAAGGATACCAATAGTCAGGATACTTCTAATGTTGACCCCATCACTCAGCGTTGGTGGGATATGATGGCTGACATAATGGAGGTCAATCCAGATAACTCTCCTATCAGCGTCCCCTTGCAAGAATTATTTCATATGGATTAATATTTATAACTGCTTTTTCGTACAAATAAAACGGCCGGTTATCTCACGATTCCCGACCGTTTTTTCTGTTTTTAAGTAAATTTGTTTTGTATATTATTCAATGAAATTCTTTATCTTGGCAGGTTGAATGCCCTAGTCATCTCTGCCATTTCCTCCTGACTCATTCCGTCTGGTTCAAAACCCATGCACTTGGCGTTGATGTATATCTTGGCACTCTTCGACAAAACGTCAATCTGGTCGAAAGCATCCATCACGTCAAGTCCCTTGGCAAACACTCCGTGTTTCTCCCACATCACCACATCGTAGTCCTCAAGTTCCTTGAGCGTGCCTTCTGCAAGTTCAAGACTTCCAGGCAAGGTGTATGGCACAATACCAAGACCTAATGGGCAGAAAGCCTTCGTCTCGGGTATCATGCTCCACAGAAGGTTGCTCAGCACATCCTTACCCATAAACTTCTTGCAATGGCTCATCGAGATAAGTTCGATGGGGTGGGTATGTACGGTGGCGTTGTATGCCATGCCTTTCTCTATCATCCTGGCATGCACACTAAGATGACTGGGTAGTTCGGAAGTGGGCATAACTACATTATCAGCGATTATGACGTAGCTGGCACAGTCGTCCAAAATGCGTATTATCGAACCATTGTCCATGGGCCATCGGGCAAGGTCACGCATACGCTTGCCCGTACCTTTACAATAAAAATACTGACCTTTGAGGGATGGTAATGTGGTGCCTATTTGTATTGCATCACTAATAGGAGGCAAATTCCTTATTTCGTCATCAATCATTTTGGTGACGTTTACCGTAATGTTGCCGCCGTTGCGCTCTGCCCATCCGTTTTGCCAGAGATATCCAGCTACCTCAGCTATCTTTTCGACCTCCCGCTTTAGGGTAGGACGACCTTCGAGTACACTTTTCATAATGTATTGATATTTGTTGAGTAAATAATTGTTTTGTTCCAACTTTTAGCGATGCAAAATTACTATTTCTAATTAAGCAACAACTTGCTCTTTTGACACAAATACATAGACTTTTGACATATCACCAAATCCTTAACAATAGTTTTCACTCTTTGATATTTATTTGTAAAATAATTGCTTTATCTAAAGCGAATATTAGTAAATTTGCAGCGGAAAAACAAACGGAATATTTCTATATGAGACAATTTATTACATTACTTTTGGCTATGATGTCGTGTTCGGCATGGGCACAATTACGCCTTCCCTCACCCTCGCGCGAGTCGAAACCAGGACTGCGTTGGTGGTGGCTTGGATCGGCTGTCGATAAGTCCAACCTTACTTGGTGCTTGAGTGAGTATTCCAAGGCTGGTGTGGGTGCAGTGGAAATAACCCCCATCTATGGAGTACAGGGAAATGATTCCAACGATATCTGCTATCTGTCTCCACGCTGGATGGAGATGTTGCGCCATGTGGAGTCGGAGGGTGAACGATTGGGTATTGAGACAGACATGGCAACGGGCACAGGATGGCCCTTTGGCGGTCCGTGGGTTCCCATTGAACAGGCTGCTTGCAAAGCTATCGTGGTTGACACTCTTGTGGGCTCTATGATAAAGCCCGAGGCTATTGACTTTAATGTTCCATCAAAGGAAAGAAAGTATGCAAAGCTAAAATTGCTAAAGTCATATCCTAAAGACGGAGGTATGCAAAGGGTGATAGCCTTGTATGAGAGTCGTACCCGACAGATGGTAAAACGTGCTGCACCAGGAGGAGAGGGATATGTAATCGACCATTTCGATTCCACTGCTGTGGCTAACTATCTACAGCATATCAGCAAGGCTTTTCAGGAGAGTGGTACTCCATTCCCCCATACATTCTTTAATGACAGTTATGAGGTGTATGGAGCCAACTGGACTCCTTCGCTTTTCGATGAATTTGCCAGTCGTCGTGGATATAGATTGGAGGATAAGTTCGAGCAGTTTGTGGATGGCGACCCTCAAGTAGTGAGTGACTATCGGGAGACGCTTGCAGATATGCTTTTGCAAAATTTCACCAATCAATGGACTGAATGGGCACATAGTCATGGAGCCATAACGCGCAATCAGGCCCATGGTTCGCCCGCAAATCTCATAGATTGCTATGCCGCTGTGGATATTCCGGAAATAGAGGGATTCGGGCTTACGGATTTCGGTATTCGCGGACTTCGTAAGGACGAAGGTTTTACTCGTCCTAACTTCAGCGACCTTAGTATGCTGAAATATGCTCCTTCGGCAGCACATGTAACAGGTAAGAAATACACATCGAGCGAGACCTTCACATGGCTCACCGAGCATTTCCGCACCTCATTGAGCCAGATGAAACCTGATCTCGACCTTATGTTCTGTGCCGGAGTCAATCACATGTTCTTCCATGGTACTGCCTATTCTCCCAAGGATGACCCTTGGCCAGGATGGAGGTTCTATGCGTCTGTGGATATGAGTCCCAATAATAGTATATGGCGCGATGCACCTTCGCTGATGTCATATATAACACGTTGTCAGACCTACTTGCAGTGGGGAAATCCCGATAATGACTTCATTGTTTATCTACCAGTGAGAGACATGTGGCGCAACGATACAAAAAATTGGCTGATGATGTTCGACATCCATTCGATGGACAAGAAAGCTCCCGATTTCATTCGCACCATCCTCGACATAGATAAGGAGGGATTCGACTGTGATTATATCAGCGACAACCTTCTACTTACAACATCGATTAAGAATGGTGTACTCACTACTTTGGCAGGAACGACCTATAAGGGAGTAATTATTCCTGAGGGATGTGTTATGCCCAAGGAGGTGGCTAATCATGTTGAGGCTCTGAAAAGCAAGGGTGCCAATATTATCTACGGACACGACATTGTGGCAATGCAGAAGGCTGCAAAACCAGAGATGATGAAGAGCATACTTGGGTTGAAATTAATACGTCGAAGCAATGACTATGGTCATCATTATTTCATAGCCAACCTATCTGGTCGAGACATCCATGCCTCTGTGCCACTCTCTGTCAGTGAGAAATACGGACTGTGGTATGACCCTATGACAGACTCATACACAAAGGCCCAGCTTACAGGCAATGAACTTCTTGTAAATCTCAAAAGTGGTGAAAGCCGCATTCTTGTTTGTTCCGACAATGAGGATCTTTATCCCGAAGGTGTAGATAATGATAAAGTTTCTGATGTATCTGAGGAGATTGACCTCACTGCAAACAAATGGACACTATCTTTTATAAACGAGCAACCAAAGGTAGGAACCACATATAAATTGGATAGTCTGCAAACATGGGAGACTCTTGGCGACAGTGCAGCCGTGATGATGGGTACAGGAGTGTATGAGACCGTAGTTAAACTCTCGCGTGATGCTGCTTGCGGGAACTGGAGCATAGATCTCGGTGATGTCCGCGAAAGTGCCCGCGTTTATATTAATAATGTATATGTTGGATGTGCTTGGGCTGTACCGTTTGTGCTCAACTGTAAGAACGTATTCAAGAAGGGCAAGAATATTATCCGAATAGAGGTGACCAACCTTCCCGCCAATCGTATTGCCGACCTCGACCGCAAGGGAGTGAAATGGCGTAAGATGAAGGAAATCAATGTTGTAGATATCAATTATAAACGTACGACGTATGAGAATTGGAAACCAGTGCCAAGCGGAATTTCGAAAGTGAGATTGGTAAAGAATTAAGAGTTTAAGAATTTAGATATATGAAAACGACAATTATTGCCTGCGTAATGGCATTGTGTGCCGCATTTATCCCTGCTGATGCGGGAGCGCAGAAAACAGAGAAACAAAAGGAGATAATCGATGTGGTGCATCGCACCAATGATTATTTTATGCAAAAGTACAATGACCCGACCAAAGACACATTCGTCAAGAAACTCAGAACGAGTAACTTGTGGACAAGGGCAGTGTATTACGAGGGATTGATGGCGCTATATGACATCGATCCACAACAACGCTATATCGACTATACCGACCGTTGGGCCGACTATCACAAATGGACTGCACGAGGAAGTGTCAACGATATGGATGCTGATAATCAGTGTTGTCAGCAAACCTACATCGACCGCCATGTGCAGAGTGGAATGAAAAAAGACATGAGTAAGGTGAAGGAAAATCTTGACCATCAGATGGCAACGGGCAAATATAGCTATTGGACTTGGATTGACGCTATCCAGATGGCAATGCCTGTATATGCTAAATATACAAAGCTCACAGGTGAGCGTAAGTATCTCGACTATGCCATGAACTCATATAAATGGAGTCGCGATACCCTTGCCGGCGGTCTATTCAACAAGAAGGAGGGACTCTGGTGGAGAGACAAGGACTATGTGCCACCTTACAAGGAAAAGGATGGCAAGAACTGTTATTGGAGTCGTGGTAATGGTTGGGTATATGCTGCCCTTGTAAGGGTGATGGAGACTCTTCCCCAAACCGATCCTCATTATCAGTATCTCAAGGAGGATTTCATAAAGATGAGCAAAGCTCTGCTCAAGTGTCAGCGCAAGGATGGATTTTGGAATGTCAGTCTCGTTTCTCCCGTTACATTTGGCGGTCCGGAGATGACAGGTACTGCCCTTTTCCTTTATGGTATGGCTTGGGGTGTACGTCATGGCATACTGCCCTTGAAGACCTATTCTAAGTCTATGGACAAGGCATGGACAGCCATTGCATCGTGTGTGCATGACAATGGATTCATAGGCTACAATCAGGGTACTGGTAAAGACCCATCTGCAGGACAGCCCGTAACATTCACTTCTGTGCCCGATTTTGAAGATTATGGTACAGGATGTTTTATCCTGGGTGCAGTGGAATATTATCGTCTTCTCTCCAAAGATGAGTGTTGGCCCGACGGTACGTCTATGTCTCCGTGGTTCCATAATGTCTCCAAGGTTGATGTGGCCTCGTTAGGCAAGCGTTATGTCGTAACGGAATATGGTGTGAAATCTGACAGTACACTTGTTCAGACAGCAGCATTGCAGAGGGTTATTGATCGTGCAGCAAATGATGGCGGTGGGGTGATTGTCATTCCCCAAGGCACTTTCCTCAGTGGTGCTCTCTTCTTCCGTCAAGGCACTCATCTTTATATAGAAGAGGGAGGCAAGTTGAAGGGAAGTGAGTATATTGCCGATTTTCCTATACTTGAAACACGTATAGAGGGACAGACATGCAAGTATTTTGCCGCTCTAGTTAATGCTGACTCTCTCGACGGCTTCACTATAGCTGGCAAAGGTACTATCGATGGCAATGGGCATCACTATTGGGAGGAGTTCTGGATAAGGCGCAAGTGGAATCCACAGTGCACCAACAAGGATGAACAGCGTCCGAGGTTAGTTTATATTTCCAACTCTCATAATGTAACTGTCCAGGATGTTCGTCTTATTAACAGCCCTTTCTGGACAAATCATCTTTATAATTCGGATCATGTGCGTTATCTCGACTGTTACATCTATTCACCCACAAAGGGATTGAAGGCTCCGAGCAGTGATGCTATTGACATCGATGTATGTCATGATGTGATTATTGATGGATGCTACATGTCTGTAAATGATGATGCTGTTGCAATCAAGGGTGGCAAGGGTACATGGGCGGACAAGGCTCCCGAAAATGGTCCTAATTTTAATATCCTCATTCAGAACTGCAAGTATGGTGTGGTGCATGGATGTCTCACTCTTGGTAGTGAAAGCGTATATGACCGTAATATTGTGTTGCGCAATATAGAGGTGGATAATGCTAACCGAGTGCTATGGCTCAAGATGCGTCCGGACACACCTCAGCATTATGAATATGTGACGGTGGATAATATCTCAGGCACTACTGGCAGTTTCCTTGTAGTTCGTCCCTGGACACAGTTCTTCAATCCAGAGGATCGCCCTGATATGCCCAAAAGTAGATGCAACAATATTGTGATGACCAATATCCAGATGGAGTGTCGCAACTTCTTTGATGTTGGCACAAGTGATAAATACCTTCTCCGTGATTTTACTTTTAAGAACATCAATGTGAAAGACGAGAAGAAAGCATTCGACAAGACAATGATAGAAAATACAATTGTCGAAAATGTTACTATTCTGTAGTTAAAGAAAACACGGATTACCTTGGATAAACCCCAGGTAATCCGTGTTTCGATAATCAATATTTGCCAACTGACACTAAGCTATTGTCAGTGAGATTCCCTTGATTTTCCCCACTTTTCCAGTTTCTTGTATTCCTTTTTTGTCAGGCGCATAAATGATCCGTGTTGTGGACCATTTACTCCCTTTATGTCTGTTGGGTTGTTGAAGTTGCTCATATGCTTGTCGGCACGACAAATACGATAATGTTTTGGGTTGGATGAATACTCTATGTAGCCGATGTGCCAAGAATCATCACCTGCAAGCTGGAAAGCTGATACACCCTCACATTTCTTATTGCCCTCAAAGTCGATATAATCTTCATCGTCAGGTAAACTCCATGGACCTGTTAGCGAAGGCGCTGTTGAAGTAAATAACCCTGGTTTGCCGCCTTCCTTCTTAATCATCATATGATAGAGTCCGTCGGTAGGCAGATAATTGATGTCGGCATCGATAGTGGCATATCCCCAATCAAAGAGGAGACGTGGTTTTGTGAGGCGAGTGAACGTCTCGTCGGCGTATGAGTAATACATTCTGTCGTATGCCTCCTCATCTCTGTTCCATAATGAGTAATATATGAAATACCCACCTTTCTTGCCGTCACTCCATTGATAGTTGGGATCCCAAAATATTTGTGGGGCCCATACTCTATTTATCTTGCTCCAGTCCTTATATACATTCGGTGATTCGGGGTCGCAGAAAATGCTACTTCCTTTGCGGAAGTCGAATGTCACCGATTTCCAATTGATTAGGTCGTCCGACCTCAACAAGTCGATACCGTAATTGTCCCATTTCTTGCTTTTCCTCACACACATGTCGGTGGTAACCATCAGATAGCCCTTGCAGTCGTGAGTGCGGCAGATGTAAGCGTCTCTTGTTCCACCTTCTATTCGCGCATGCTCATAAGGTGAAAAGATGCTGTCGCCGTTTATGATATCTTGATAATTAAGGCCGTCGCGACTGATGGCGTATGCAGTCCATTCTCCACGACCACTCATGTGGCAGTAAAGATAACCATAGTCACCCTTTTGAGGGTTTTGTGCTTTTGTCTCTGTTGGTGTTATGGCAATACTAAATGCCATCACACAAAAGGTAATAATCTTTCTCATGATGTTAGTTCTTTATTTTGCTTATATTATCTTCCCAACCATGCTTCGGGATTGAGTTTGGCTCTTTCCTTGCGCAATTGGAACTGGAGGATGTTGTCTTGTCCCACAGAGCCCAAGACCTGACGGGCGCTTACTTTCTGACCACGATGAACACTCACCGACGAGAGATTGCAATATACAGAGATATAACTGCCATGGCGCACCATTACTCCAGTGACTCCTCCCATACTGAATACGGCACTCACTTCTCCATCGAATATGCTTCGTGCTTTGGCTCCTGCCGAACCGAGTATGTTGATTCCTTTGTTGTCAAGGCGCACATTGTTTAGTCCTTCAACATTGTATTGACCGAAATGACTCACAATCCGGTATCCGCCTGTGATAGGCATTGGAAGACGCCCACGGTTACTCTCAAAACTGCCGCTTATGCGGCGATCCTCAGAATCAAGGTTGTATATGAGTGGTTTTGCCTGCTCCTTCTTGGCAACTTCCACCTCGCGCTCCAATTTCTTGGCTTCAGCGATAGCCTTGCGATCCTCATCGTTGCGTTGCTCTTCTGCTTTGCGATTTGCAGCCTCTGCCTCCTTCTGCTTCCGAGCCAGTTCTGCCTGTTTGCGTGCCAGCTCTTCAGCCTTGCGCTTGCGTTCTGCCTCGGCCCTTTTTGCCTCCTCTGCAGCTTTGCGCTTTGCCTCGGCAATAGCTCTCTGTCGGGCTTTCTCCACCTCAATAGCTACAAGGCGATCAATCTGTGCGTTTATAGCAGCATCACGCTTCTGTTGTTGGGCTATGATGCCCTGTATTGTTTTCTGCTGTTTCTGTAGAGAGTTCACCACCTTCTGCTGCTCTACCTGTTTGCCTTCGAGCGAGAGGCGCTCTTGTTCACCTTTATATAATAGGTTGCTCTTCTGCTTCTTGGTAGCAGTGAGCTGTTGGTGTTTTTCCGTCACCTCTGCCTGCTTGGTCTTCACCTCCTCACCCTGTGCACGTTGGTATGACGCATATTCGCGCATGAAGCGCATACGTCGGTACATCTGTGAAAAATTCTTTGCTGAGAAGATAAACATCAGTTGGCTTTGAATGGAGCGGTTGCGATGCATATATCTCATCGACTTGACGTATTTCTGTTTTCGGTCGTTGAGTTCTTTCCCGAGCACGTCAAGTTGACTATTAAGTTTTGTGATATTGCCGTCGAGATGAGTGATGTCACGGCGGATAGTGTCTATGGTGCGGCGCTTGTCGGCAATCTCAGAGTTGATTACCATAAGATTTTTCAGTCTTTCCTTCACGTCGCGCTCGTTCTTACGTAGTTTCTGCTGTTGTGCGACAATCTGTTTTTTTATTTGCGCACGCTCGTTTTTGAGACCCTTTATAGAGGCAGTCTCATAATCAGCCGTTTTTTTATTCTTTTTTGTGGATGTCTGCCTTTTCTTCTTGGCAGTAGTCGAAGATGACGCTTTCTTGCGCGCCGACTTCCTCGTTTGTGAGGAGGAAGTCAGCGTGAAAGCGAATAATATATATAATACTAATCTTATTCTTTTCATTTACAGATGGTTAGAGGGCCATAAAGCGGCGAAGAATTTCATCTACGGTCACCTCCTTATATTTTGCCGACACAGGGGTGCGTGTTTCCCAGTCGTCTTCGTTGCCGATGTAGTTGAGTGTCATGTTTATCTTCACCTCCGATTTAGGTGTGGAGAATACAACGGCATTGCGTGTAGGGAATTTCTTTGTACCTAGTTCTTTATAGTCGGTGTAATCCCAGTTGAGTTGACTCTTACCGCGATATTTGTCGTTGTATGCGATATTAGCCATGTGGATAAGACCTCCTACGTTCTCAGCCAACCATCTATACGACAGTTTGTCCTTCTCCATTGATATGATGACATCTCCTGCCTCCTCTGAAGTATTAAACTTGTTCATGAGTTCGGGTTTCATCTCTTTCTCACCAGGCTGGAAGAGTTCATTCCAGAATAGAGCCTGAAGGGTGAAGAAGTTGATACCGCTCTGACGCAGGAAGTCGAGTTGCTCGTATTGGGCTTTCAAGTACTGCTTGTTGATGCGGTCCATAATGAGCACGTAGTCTTGTGTGAACTCAAGTCGGGCAGCCTCAACAAATCCGAATGCCATAAGCTGAAGGCGGATAACGTCGTTGCGTTTCATCTTCAGATTGCCAGTGAGGGTCATGTCCTGCGAACCCACTTGCACTTGAAACTTCACCCTCGACGTGATGAATTTGGCCGTTTGTTGGTTTTCCAATACTTTGTTGAGTGTTTCCTGTAATTCCATACTGCGCGGGGCAACAGGTGTTTCAGTTACGCTCTTCGATGATTTGCATGAGGCCAATAAAGCCAATGGTAACGCAATGAGTGCGACCTTTAATAAACTAATGGTTTTCATTTTGTTTTTGTTTTTTATGTTGAATTCCTATTTTTTATTATCTCTTATGTATTTTCTCTGGCGTGTCTTGCGTGCAAGCAGTTCGTTGTCGGGTGATTTTTTCAGAGCCGCTGTCCACAATTCCACCGCCTTGTCAATATCTCCGCATTTGGCATAAATATCACCAGCATGTTCCACGATTACCGCCGAGGAGTCGGAGTCACATTGCAAGGTTTGATTTATGTATATCTTAGCCTCGGCATATCTTTCCTGACGGAATAGTATCCATGCGTATGTATCAAGGTATGTTGCGTTCTGTGGTTCGGCTTTGATGGTCTTATAACTCATCTCCTCGGCTTTGATGAGATTACCTCCCGACTCGCTCAGATAGTAGGCGTAGTTGTTCAGGCACATGAGGTTGTCTGGTTTCCATTGCAGACATGAGTCGTATGCCGCAAATGCCTGTTGTTTCTCTCCCTTCTCGTGTAGCAGGTCGCCCATGATGGAATAGAAGTCGGACACGATGTCCGGCGAACTCTGTTCGTTGATGACACTTATTCCGTTCTTGAATGTGTCGAGTGCTTCGTCTGTTTTGTCCTGCTGAGAGAGTGCCACTCCTTGATAGTAGTAGAATGCCATTTCGTCGGGGTTGTATTGTCGTGCTGCCGAGCATAGTGTCACTACCCGTCCGAAGTCTTTCTTTTCCCATGCGTCGGCTATCAGTTGAAGTCGGGCCGCTGCATTGTCGGGGGCTTTCTTCAGTACGTCTTCCAACACCCGGTTGATATCTGCCTTCGGCATTTTCTTCAGTTCCATATATGAGGCATAAAGCAAACCGATACTGGGGTCGGAATCCTTGGTGTTTATTGTCCGTTCAAACAGGCGGATAATCTTGGTGGAATCAGATCTGCCATTTTCGTTGTCCATCACTTCCTGTCGCAGCAGATATATTTTCTCGTCAGTGTTAGCATTGCTTGCCGTTAGAATATTCACTGTCATCGAGTCGGCTGCCACCATGTTGCCTTGCCCCTTAAAGTAGGTGCGCATCGAGAAGAGCACTTTACTATTTGCAGGTTCTTCTCTTAATATGCCTCTATATATTTCGATGGCCTTTTTCTCGTTGTTGTTCATGAGGAGCATATCGGCATAAGCGCTCCGATAGTTGAGGTCATTGGGATATTGGTCGGCCAGTTTCTTCATTTCTGCGATAGCTGCCTTGCCATTACCCATTTTTTGATAGAACTCTGCTTTTGCATAGGATATACGTTCGCTCATTCCGTCGAGTTGTTCCATACGGTCGAGAGTTGCGATAGCCTTGTGATATTGGCTTTCATCGTTGCTGTATAGTTCGACAAGCATTCCGAGTATGTCCTCGCGGTCAGGTTCTGCTTTCGACAGTTGCTCAAATGTCTCAGTAGCCGACTTCAAGTCTTGGCTTTGTAGATACATCTGTGCTAGTGTTTCCAGATAGTTTACGTTGTCTGGCTCCAATTGTGATGCCTTTTTGAATGCCGCGAGTGCCTTGTCGCTATCCTTCATTCTTAGATAGTAATGGGCAAGGTAGTAGTAGGCTTCCGAGGCGTCGGGACGTATGTCGAGGCATCGTCGCAACATCTCGAAGGCAGCGGCATCGTTGCCTTTCTCTCTCTCGATGATGGCTTCGAGAAAGAGTCGGTCGTAACGCTGGGAGTCATCTGTCTCCTGTGCGTTGCACATAATCTGCGAGGATATCAAAATCCCCAATATGAATATCTTGATTTTCAAGAACTTTATTTCTTTAATTTTTTATTTCTTTAATTTCGTGATTCCATAAATCACGATACCCCTGTGTGTCCGTATCCGCCTTCGCCTCGCTCGGTCTCGTCGAGTTCGTCAACGACAATGAATTCGCCTTGCTCATGGCGTGCAATCACCATCTGTGCAATGCGCTCTCCGTCATTAACGGTGAAGTCTTCGCTAGAAAGATTCACGAGAAGCACCATTATCTCTCCACGATAGTCGGCATCCACCGTTCCTGGAGTATTGAGCACTGTAATACCATGCTTAAGGGCAAGACCGCTGCGCGGACGCACTTGAGCCTCGTAACCCACGGGCAGTGCAATATGCAGTCCAGTGCCGATAAGTTTGCGCTCCATAGGTTTGATAACTACAGGAGTGTCGAGGTTGGCTCGCAAGTCCATACCTGCGCTTTGAGGGGTGGCATAAGCAGGTAATTGCTGATGCCCCTTGTTTATCACTTTTATATGTAACATTTCAACTTTCAACTTTAATTCTTCAAATTTTTCTGCAAAAATAGAAAAATAAATTGATAAATTGGTTTTTTCTTTCTAAAATATGCCCTTTTTATATTATTTTTATGATAATATTGACGTTTTTAGGAGAAAAACGAGTAATTTTGCACAAAAAATTAGAATATGAACTGGCAACAACTTATAACCAACAAGCGACTCGGTCAGGAAGACCATCACCCCGAGCGGCATGACGATCGCACTGAATTCAAGCGCGACTACGACCGACTGATTTTCTCGGCGCCATTCCGACGCATGCAGAACAAAACCCAGGTGTTCCCTCTCCCTGGAAGTGTTTTTGTACATAACCGTCTCACTCATTGTCTGGAGGTGGCTTCGGTGGGTATGTCGCTTGGCAACGACGTGTCGAGGGCATTATTGCGCGAACGCTATCCCGAACTACGAAATACCCTCTTCGAGGAATTAGGACAGATAGTATCTGCTGCATGTCTTGCCCACGATATGGGAAATCCTCCTTTTGGACATTCGGGCGAGAAGGCAATACAGACATTTTTCACCGAAGGCAAGGGTTTGGCATTGCGCGAGAGAGTGTCGCTACGGTTCTGGGACGACATTACTCACTTTGAGGGAAATGCTAATGCCTTCCGCATCTTGTCACATCAATTTAAGGGTCGAAGGAAAGGTGGTTTTGTAATGACTTATTCAATGCTTGCCTCTATAGTGAAATACCCTTGGGCTGCCTCTTGCGCCGGTAAAAAAGGCAAGTTCGGATTTTTTGCCTCAGAGGAGAGCTTTTTTCAGCGTATAGCAGATGAACAGGGACTTTTGCGTCTTTCAGCCGAGGGAGAACCTCTCAAATATGCCCGCCATCCATTGGTGTATCTTGTAGAGGCTGCCGATGATATATGTTATGAGATTATGGACATTGAGGATTCTCATAAGTTAAAGATTTTATCATTTGACGAGACTGCTGATTTACTACTAGCCTTTTTCGATGAAGAGACGCAAAACAACATACGTAAGCGAATCATCGACGAGGGTATGACCGATAAGAATGAGATGATTGTATATATGCGTGCTTGTGCTATCGGCAAGTTGGAGAATGAGTGTGTAAAGGCCTTCATCGACAATGAGGAGCTCATTCTCAAAGGAATATTCCAGGGGTCGCTTATTCAGCATATCAGTGATCGACAAAGAAAAGCCTATCAGCATTGCTGCGATGTGTCGATGGAGAAGATATACCGTAGCAAACCAGTGCTCGACGTGGAATTGGCGGGTTATAAGATAATGGAGACACTGATGGACCAGATGACCGAGGCAGTACTTCATCCCAGCAGATATTACTCGCAGCAACTGATATGTAGAGTGAGCAGTCAATACGATATTCATGCCGCCGACCTTGAGTCGCGCATCATGGCGGTGCTCGACTATATCAGCGGCATGACCGATGTGTATGCCCTAGATGTTTATCAGAAGATCAATGGCATCTCACTACCTATTGTTTAGAAACTCAGAAGCCACGACTTCAGTTCCTGCAGCATTTCTGCATGGTAGGCGAAACTACTACGCATTCCCCATCCATGACCTCCCGAAGGATAGATATGCAGCGATGCAGGAACGTCGTGACGATAGCACTCGAAATAGTAGTTGGTGCCATTGGCGGGCAGTACTGCGGTGTCGTCATCGCTTAGGGTGATGAATGCACGCGGAGTCACTCTCGTCACTTGTTGGTCGCTACTGAATTCACGCTCGCTCTTCTTCTTCACGTCCTTGCCGAGAAAATTGTCGTGCGAACCTTTATGTGTGAAACTTGGGTCCATCGTGATGACCGGATAAAAGAGTATCTGGAAGTTGGGTGCAGCCTCGCCCCTCGACCTCGTGGCAATGGTGGATGCAAGGTGTCCGCCTGCGGATGAACCCATAATACCGATGTCGTCAGGGTTTATCTTCCACGACGATGCGTTGCGGCGCAACATCTTCACAGCTTCCTCGGCATCTTCAACAGGCACTTGCCAACAGCCGTGAGGCATACGGTATTTCAGTACCATTACGGCTATTCCCATATTATTAAAGAATGGTGCCCAGTCATGTCCTTCGTGGTTCATGGCAAGATGCGAGTAACCACCGCCAGGACAGATGACAACCGCTCTGCCGGTAGCTTTCTCTGTTTTAGGCAGATAAAGCCATACACGAGCGGTGTCTTTTGGGTTCTCACTTGCCGTAGGGCAACCGTTAGGCCATAGGTCAAATACTTTCGGCTTTTGTGCCGAGACAGTTAGGATAGATGTCGCTGCAATGATGAGTGACATAAGAAATCTTGATTTAATCATTGTTTTTTTTATCTGATAATGTTATTTTTTGTTCAATTATTAGTCTTTTTCGACAAATCATTTGCAAAGATAAGGATTTTTTTGTAATATTGCACCCAAAAATCTAAATAAGATAATATGAATAAACGATTTTTAATGTTTGCAGCCGCTGCTTCAATGTTTTTTGGCAGTAGTGCGAAGGTAAAGCTGCCACATCTTATCAGTGACGGCATGGTGATACAACAACAGAGCGACGTGCGCCTTTGGGGATGGGACAAACCCGGAAAGAAGGTAAAGGTTACTACCTCGTGGTCGGCTGACATTTATGAGGCTAAGACCGACAAACAAGGAAAATGGATTGTTAGCGTAAAGTCGCCGGAGGCTTCGTTCACTTCGCTTTCCGTGACATTCGACGATGGTGACCCTGTGACAGTGAATAATATCCTCTCTGGCGAGGTGTGGGTCTGTGCCGGCCAGAGCAACATGGAAATGCCGGTAAAGGGTTTTGGTCAATGCCCTGTTGTCAACTACAACCTTGAAGTGCTAGATGCCGCCGATGGTGTGCGCTCCGCCAAGATACCGAGCAGGATGAGTACAACACCGCTCGACGATGCCAACACATCGTGGCGTATCAGTTCGCCGCAGACAGTGAGTGAATTTTCTGCATCAGGATATTTCTTTGCCAAACTTGTGCGCAAGGTGCTTAATGTGCCAGTAGGACTTATCGAGGCCAACAAGGGCGGTTCGCGTGTGGAGAGTTGGCTTGACGAGGACAACCTGACCAAATATACTAAGGAGAATCTTGATTCCACAACGATGAAGGATCGCTTCGAGTGGGATTTCCATTATCCTCTTCTCTGGGGCAACGCCACTTTCCATCCCATTCTCAACTACACTGTAAAGGGTATCCTTTATTATCAGGGCTGTTCGAATGTGGGCGACCCTGCCGGACAATATACCGAGCGTCTGAAAATGCTTGTTGAGCAGTGGCGTCGCGACTTTAAGGAAGGTGATATCCCGTTCTATTTCGTACAGATAGCTCCCTATGTATATGGCGACGGTGAGAATGGCACATCTGGAGCAAAGTTGCGCGAGCAGCAGTTTAATGCCACAAAAGTAATCCCCAATAGTGCCATGGTGTGTACCAACGACCTTGTATTTCCTTATGAGAAGGGACAAATCCATCCGGCACAGAAGCGCCAGGTGGGAGAGCGTCTCGCATTCCTTGCACTCAATAAGACCTATGGTTATAAGACCGTCATCTGCGACAACATGACCTATCGAGACATGATCATCCAGGATGGTACTGCATACCTCTCATTCGACAATATGTCGGAGGGCTACAATCGTTGGGAAGATATTCAGGGCTTTGAGGTGGCTGGTGAGGACCGAGTGTTCCACAAGGCTACTGCGGTGAAGTTCTGGGCTCCTGGCAATGACCCTCGCAACGAGCGCATTGCAGTATCTTCGCCCGAAGTGAAGAAACCGGTGGCTGTGCGTTATTGTTTCAAGAACTTCGAGATAGGCAACTTCGGCAATCAGGGCGGTCTGCCCCTCGTGCCTTTCCGTACTGACAACTGGGATTAATTTAATAATTGAACACAGAGACACAGAGATACAGAGTTTTCTATTTATGCCCATAAGTCAACTCTGTGACTCTGTGTCTCTGTGTTATAAAAATAGATAAAAGATGAATTTTGAAGAAGTTTTTCAGTTTTGTCCGAAGTGCGGAAGTAAGCATTTTGACAAGAACAACGAGAAAAGCCGCAAGTGTGACAACTGTGGATTCGTGTACTACATGAATCCTAGTTCTGCCACTGCGGCTTTTATTATTAACGAGAAAGGCGAACTGCTTGTCTGTCGTCGTGGCAAAGAACCTGCAAAGGGAACACTCGACCTTCCAGGTGGATTTGTTGATTTCAACGAGACGGCAGAGGAGGGAGTTGTTCGTGAGATTCAGGAAGAAACAGGACTCAAGGTAAGTGATTGTCGTTATCTGTTCTCTGTACCTAATATATATAGGTATAGCGGTCTCGATATCCCTACACTCGATATGTTCTATGAGTGCAGGGTGCCTGATGGTGTAGAGGTTAAGGCAGCTGATGATGCTGCCGAATGTTTTTGGGTTTCAGCAGTGGATGTGCATCCCGAATTATTCGGACTTCGCTCGATAAGACACGCCCTCAATCTATACTACAACAAATAAAAAGAAGAATGGCTGCATTCGGTTTGCGCAGCCATTCTTCATTTTTCATTTCTTTAGTTCTTCCGTAAGCACGCTCTCCAGTTTTTCTGCGGAAAGGCGTAGTTGGAATTGTCCTTTGATAGCTATTGTGATGCCGCCGGTCTCCTCCGACACTACAATCACCACAGCATCGCTTGTTTGCGACATACCCATGGCGGCACGATGGCGCAACCCCAATTCTTTCGGGATGTCAAGACTGTGCGACACAGGGAGAATGCATCCCGCTGCCTTGATGCGTTGTCGGGAGATGATCATCGCACCATCATGCAAGGGGGAATTCTTAAAGAAGATGTTTTCAATAAGTCTTTGGTTGATATTGGCGTCTATTTTGTCGCCTGTATCTGATACGTCGTCAAGAGGTGTTGTGCGTTCGATTACGATGAGCGCACCCACCTTTCGCTTGCTCATGTTCATGCATGCAAGTACGATAGGCACTATCATTTCTCTGCTTGCACCATGATTTTCATCTTTTTCCTGTTGGAAGAATTTCAGCAAGAGTCTCATCCTTTGGTGGGCACCGATATTGTATAGGAACTTGCGTATGTCCTCCTGGAATAGGATGATTAGTCCTATGACACCCACACTCACCAACTTGTCCATGATGGAGCCGAGAAGGCGCATCTCAAGTATCTGTGATACAAGAAGCCATAGTATCACAAACATCAGTATTCCGATAAACACGTTCAGCGAACGTGACTCTTTCATCAGGCGATAGATGTAATAGAGCATCAGCGCCACTAGTAGGATGTCTATAATATCCTTTATTCCAAATTCGAAGAACATCTTTACTTATTTAATCTTTTAATTTTTTAATCTTTCAAAGATTGCTACACATTCCGCCGCTTCTTTCACATCATGCACACGCAAGATATTTGCCCCCTTCATCAGAGAGATGGTATGCAGCACTGTTGTGCCGTTGAGTGATGTTGTCGGGTCGCCGCCAATGAGTTTGAAAATCATCGACTTACGTGAAACACCAACAAGCAGGGGCAGACCGAGCACTTTCAATTTGTCCATCTCCTTCATCAGGAGGTAGTTGTCGTCGAGAGTTTTTCCAAAACCGAAACCGGGGTCGAGAATAATGTCTTTCACGCCCAAGTCGCGCAACTGTTGCACCTCATGCGCAAATCCCAGTAGCATCTCCTTTATATTCGGTTTCACCGACATTAAGATATATGGCACTCCAAGTCGCGCTACCATAGTGAAAATCTCTGGATAATCGCCCTTTGTCCATCCCAGAGGTTTGTTTGCCACTCCTGTTATGCCTCCTTCCGACACATCATTCACTATTGCTACACCGTATTCCTCTACAGCCATGCGTGCCACATCCGGTCGGAAGGTATCTACCGACACCACCGCATCGGGCTGTTCGCGACGCAGGATGTTCAGACCATAGCGCAACCGTTCCATTTCCTCGGTTTCGCTTACCTCGGGTGCACCCGGACGGGTGGAGAATGCTCCCACGTCGATTATGTCGCCCCCCTCGGCTATTATCTGGTTGCATCTATCGGCAATCTCCTGTTCGGTTTGCTTCCTGCTCCCCGAAAAAAATGAGTCGGGCGTTACGTTTAATATGCCCATCACTTTTGGGCTGCTCATATCCATAAGTCTTCCGCCCACATTTATTGTATATTCCATTATTTTCTATTTTATTCGGCAAAGATAATTAGTTTTAAGCACAAAAACAAATAAAAGGCAAAAAAAATAGTAATTTATTTCTTTATATGCGAAAAATGACGTACTTTTGCACGTTAATTATAAAATAAAGCTATATGGACATTAAAACTCTATATGAAATATATCGCCAGCATCCGGTGATTACTACCGACAGTCGCGACTGCCCCCAAGGGTCGATCTTCTTAGCCCTTAAGGGTGAGTCATTCGACGGAAATAAGTTTGCAGCCTCTGCCCTCGACAAGGGTTGTGCTTATGCTATTGTGGATGAGGCTGAATATGCCGATGCCGCTGACAAGAGATATATCCTCGTTGAGGATTGCCTTGCCACATTCAAGGCCCTCGCTCGCCAGCATCGCCGCCAGTTTAACATTCCCGTTATAGGTATCACTGGCACCAACGGCAAGACAACCACCAAGGAACTTGTTGCAGCGGTACTTGGCGAGAAATATAATGTATTGTTCACCCAGGGCAATTTCAATAACGACGTGGGTGTGCCCAAGACGCTCTTCCGATTGAGACCCGAGCATGAAATTGCCGTGATAGAGATGGGAGCAAGTCATCCTGGCGACATCAAAACACTCGTTGAAACGGTTGAACCAGAATATGGTATTATCACCAATGTCGGTAAGGCTCACCTGCAGGGCTTCGGGTCGTTTGAGGGTGTTGTTCGCACTAAGGGCGAGCTCTATGATTTCCTTCGCTGCAATCCATCCTCTAAGGTGTTTATTGATGCTGGCAATGAACATCTTATGCGCATCTCCAATGGTCTTCACCTTATTAAATATGGTGTGGGAGGAAATGACGGTCTCAGTGTGAGGGGAGAAGTTGTGGAATGTGCCCCATTCCTTCATTTCCGTTGGACCGACGGCGAGAGTTGGTATGACGTCAACACTCATCTCATCGGTAGCTACAACATCTACAATATGCTTGCCGCTGCCACTATCGGATTGCATTTCGGTGTCACTCCTCAGGCTATTTGTCATGCCCTCTCTTCCTATGAGCCCAGCAACAACCGTTCGCAGCTCACCAATACTGCCCATAATCATCTCATTGTGGATGCCTATAATGCCAATCCCACCAGTATGTCGGCTGCATTGCGTAATTTCCGCGACATGCAAGTGAGTCCGAAGATGGCCATCTTGGGCGACATGCGCGAACTGGGTGAGTCGAGTGCCGAGGAACACCAGAAGGTGGTTGACTTTCTCTCTGAGGCTCATCTCGACAATACGTGGCTTGTGGGCGAGGCCTTTGGCAAAACAACCACTTCATTGCGTAAGTTTGCGGACATCGATGCAGTAAAGGCAGCAATAGCCGAGGAGCAACCTCGCGGATATTATATTTTGATAAAAGGCAGCAACGGCATAAAACTCTATCAACTCCCTGAGATACTGTGATATAAAAAAGCCCTGGAAGGGCGACATAACATAGGATAGGGCGTGAGCCCTATCAAATATGCCCCCTTTTTCCTCCTCCCCCGCACGCCGTCGGCGTGCGGGGGAGGAGGAGTTTTTTAGAGATATTCCATTACACAGGGTTTACACTCTGTGCTATGTTATGTCGCCCTTTCAGGGCTTGGCTGCGCATGTATGTCGCCCTTCCAGGGTTTGGCCGCGAGTGTTTTATAGCGATGCTTTGCTGTTCGCTGTGTATTAAATTCTTAACAAAAGCCAAATAATTGCGCTTTTCATTAAACTTTTCGATAAAAGTTGCACGGATTACGAAAAAAATATGTATCTTTGCACCCGCAAACTGAAAATCGGGATGTAGCGCAGTTGGTAGCGCACTACGTTCGGGACGTAGGGGTCGGGCGTTCGAGTCGCCTCATCCCGACAGTTAAATCAATAAAGAGAAGAAGCTTGACGAATATACGCCAGCTTCTTCTCTTTGCTTTTTTATTAATATAGAACTACATTATTATGCAGGAAATACTATTTTGTAAGGCGGCATGCTATACACTGATTCTCAGTTCAGTGATATGTGGCATTATCAGGTGGTTTCACATGTGCAAGCCATACAACCTCAATCCGTCGTATTTTTATCCATCGCGCAAGTTTGTCACTGTGGCATTTCTTGCTGCAATCTTTTTGGTGCCCTATCTATTTCATTCAGAGAGTAATGACACATGGCTATATACAAAGACCTATTTTTTATTCTATTTTCCTGTGTTCGGCACAGTGTCGTTCCGTTCATTCTTTTTCGGTGTAACCAGTAAATGGGTCCGCAATTATCTTCTTCTTCTCATTGTACCAATCCCGCTCTTTATATATTTGTTCGTATTGGCATGTATTGGAGGCAACTATCTTGAGATTTATGGTTTTTGGGATGACATTTTTTACTTTATATTGTCAGTTATACTTGCAGTTAAGTTGTTAACCACCACAATGTGGCTAAACAATAAGATAATGGATTTTGTGCGTGGCGAGTATTCCAACGAAAACGACTTTCCTCTGGGCTTTGCCAAGTTTGTTGTTTTCATTCCCTTTGCCGTATGGATATTGTCATTGGTAGTGTTCTTTGTGGATAGTAGAATATTTAATGCATGCTTCTTCCTGTTTATCATGATATTGCAACTTGTCATAACATGTATAATTCTCCATCCACAGCGTCAAGAGTGCGAAGTGATGGAGAAGAATATCGAAAAGAATGCTATAGAGGCTAATAATGTAACTGTCCGCAACAATCCCATACCTGTTGCTGTAAAGGATAATATCGAGCAACAAATAAGGGATGTCGTTGAAGACGAGCAACTCTATCTCAACCCCAAGTTTAATAAGACAGTCCTTGCAGAACGACTCGCCACCAACCGTACCTACCTGTCTGTGGTATTCCGCGAGCGTTTCGGGTCTTTCTATAGCTATGTCAACACGCTGCGCATATTATATGCCATCAAATATCTTGAGCAACACCCCAAGGCCACACAGGTAGAGGTGGCTATGAATAGCGGGTTTGGCACTACCAAAACCTACAACAAGGTGAAGAAGCTATATGAGGCAGGCGAACTCAAATAACAGTATTCTTTCTTCTATAGCGACTGCATGTCATTGAGTTTCTTGTAGTATCCGTCGATGGCAAGCAGTTCGTCGTGCGTGCCTCGTTCTACAATCTCTCCCTCATGGATGACGTATATCTCGTCGGCACATTTGATGGTGCTTAGTCGATGGGCTATAGCCACTGTGGTGCGAGTCTTCATCAGTCGCTCCAGAGCATCCTGCACAAGTCGCTCGCTCTCGGTATCGAGTGCCGATGTGGCCTCATCGAGAATGAGAATAGGAGGATTTTTCAGTATGGCGCGCGCAATGCTCACACGCTGTCTCTGTCCGCCCGATAGTCGGCTGCCTCTGTCGCCCACAGGTGTGTCAAACTGTTGTTCCGTTTGCATGATGAAGTCGTAGGCATTGGCTATCTTGGCGGCTTCGGCAATCTGTTCGTCGGTTGCTCCATCCACACCGAAGGCAATGTTGTTGCGGAAGGAGTCGTTGAAGAGAATAGCCTCCTGATTTACATTGCCGATAAGTTGGCGCAGGTCATGGATTCCGAGGTCTTTCACGTTTATTCCATCAATTAGCACCTCTCCTTCCTGCACATCGTAATATCTCGGAATAAGATCCACAAGGGTTGATTTTCCTCCACCGCTCTGTCCCACGAGTGCGATGGTCTTTCCCTTGGGTATGACGAGGTTGATATTTTTGAGTATCCATTTCTTGTCATATCTGAACGACACGTTTCTAAACTCAATCTGATGTTCAAACTTAGCGATACGCGTTGGTGAAGGCGTTTCAACTATGTCGTTCACCGCATTCAGTATCTTGTCGATACGCTCCATCGATGCCAGACCCTTGGGGATGTTATATCCAGCTTTCGAGAACTCCTTCAGCGGGTTAATGATACTGTAGAGCATCACGAGATAATATATGAAGGTGGGTCCCGAGAGCATCGAGTCGCCCGAAAGGACAAGAATGCCGCCAAACCACAACACAATTACAATCATCACCGTACCGAGGAACTCGCTCATCGGATGTGCCATTTGCTGGCGAGTATTCACCTTCATGATGTCGTTGCGATATGCCGAGTTGATGCGGTCAAAACGGTCGTTCATCTTCTCCTCGGCACAGAAGGCCTTTATGATGCGCAGTCCGCCGAGTGTCTCCTCCACCTGGCTCATAGTGTCGCTCCACAGGCTCTGCGCCTTGATGGAGTTCTGCTTCAGCTTTCTTCCCACCATACCCATAAACCATCCCATTATGGGCACGAATACAAGTGTGAACAATGTTAGTTGCCACGATATGACGAGCAGTGTTGAGAAATATGCGATGATGAGGATGGGGTTCTTGAATAACATGTCGAGCGATGACATTATTGAATTCTCCACCTCAGCCACATCGCCGCTCATTCGTGCAATGATATCTCCCTTGCGTTCTTCCGAGAAGAATCCCAATGGCAATGATGTTATCTTGCGGTAGAGTTGGTTGCGTATGTCTCTAACCACTCCCGTTCTGATTGGGATGATAGTAGCTGAGGAGAGGAAATAAGCTCCTGTCTTGAGGAAAGTCATGAAGGCAAGGAATATGCCAATGACGAGTAGGGTGGTGGTGGGACCGATATTCTGTATGAGTTGTCCTACATAGTAGTTGGCATTATTCGAGAATGCCTCCTGCAGATTGTCCCAGCTCCATGGCATCAGGCTCTGAGGCACATTATCGCCTCCCGTCTGGAATAGTATCTGCAGTATGGGAATAATCGCCATAAAGGAGAATATGTTCAGCACAGCCGACAGTATGTTGAATACCACCGACCATACCAGATAGCGCTTGTAGGGAGGCACGAAGCGGCGAAGAACATGGATAAATTCTTTCATAAAACAAATAATTTTATTTTACTTCCTCTCCCATTAGCGTAGCACTTGTGCTGCCTGTAATTCTCACTCTCACTGTCTCGCCGATATGATGGCTACCCTTGTCAAACACCACCATTTTGTTCTGCTCGTTGCGTCCGCAGAGCTGTTCGCGCGAGCGCTTACTGAATCCTTCCACGAGTATGTCAAACTCCTTGCCCTCGTCCTTTTTGTTGGCAATAGCCGACATCTCAGTCTGAAGATGTATCAGTTCATTTAGTCGGCGTATCTTCACATCCTCGGGAACATCGTCGGGCAAATGCTTTGAGGCGTATGTGCCAGGTCGCTCACTGTATTTGAACATGAAGGCAGAGTCATATCCCACTTCCCTCATCAGCGACAGCGACAACTGGTGATCTTCCTCAGTCTCACTGTGATAGCCCACGAAAATATCCGTTGATAATCCGCAATCAGGTATGATGCGACGGATGGCAGCCACACGGTCAAGATACCACTCTCGGGTGTATTTGCGGTTCATTAGTTTCAGTATTCTGTTACTTCCGCTCTGCACCGGCAGATGTATATGCTTGCATACATTGGGCATCTCTGCAATAACCTTCAGCGTCTCGTCGCTCATGTCCTTGGGGTGCGATGTGGTAAATCGTATGCGCATCTCTGGAGCCTCAAGCGCTACAGCGCGCAGAAGGTCAGGAAAACCATTCCTCATTCCTAATTGGCTTTCCCTTCGGCCGCCGAACTTCGTTTCCTCATTCATAATTATATAAGAGTTAACATTCTGTCCCAGCAATGTCACCTCCTTATATCCTCGGTCTCTCAGGTCGCGCACCTCCCTAAGTATGCTCTCGATATCACGGCTTCGTTCCCGTCCTCTTGTATATGGCACGATGCAGTAGTGGCAGAAGTTGTTACATCCGCGCATAATACTCACATATCCGCCTATCTTTGCCCCATGCAGTCGTTGAGGCACTATGTCGCGATAAGTCTCCGATGTCGATAACTCGATATTTATTGCTTTGTGTCCTGTCTCCGCCTGGGCGACGAGGTCGGGCAGCGAGAGATAGGAGTCGGGACCTGCAACGAGGTCGGCATGGTGATTCTGCAGCAGATCTTCCTTAACGCGCTCTGCCATGCATCCCAGTACACCGATAATCATCTTGTGTCCCTTGCGGCGCTCGGCGTCGAGTGTGTCCAGGCGGTTGTATATCTTTTGTTCAGCATTGTCGCGCACCGAACATGTGTTGAGGAACACCGCGTCGGCATCCTTGATGTCCTCGCACGGTTCATATCCAGCCATCTGCATCACCGACGCCACCACTTCTGAGTCGGCCACGTTCATCTGGCATCCGTATGTCTCTATAAATAGTTTCTTCATTATTATTATTTCCTTATATGGGCTGCAAAGTTACAAATAAAAAATGAAACAACAAAGAAATACGTCGAAAAACATAACAAACTGTTCTTATACTATCATCTTGCGGTTTATGAATGTTTATGTTATAACTGTAGTCATTTATCAATAAAACCCGTTATGAATTTATAAGGATATAGCTTTTGAGTTATGTTCCGCAGTGGGGAACGTATATTCCGCACTGCGGAACGTACATTCGCCACTGCGGAACGTACATACCGCACTGCGGAATATAAAACAGACACTTTGGTGAGATAAATACAATCCGCCTGAGTTTATGCATATACCAAAATCCCGCAAGGTATAAACCCCTGCGGGACTATATGTCTTTTATTATTCAGCTAATACTACAGCTTCATTATATCTTCTTCCGACAGGCCTGTCGCCTTTATAATATCGGGAATACTTAACCCCATTGTCTTTAAATTTTTGGCTGTTAACATAATGCCTTCAGCACGCCCTTCAGCACGCCCTTCGGCACGTCCTTCGGCACGTCCTTCAGCACGCCCTTCCATTTTTGCGGTGTCAAGCACGTCGTTCTGTACCATGATGTCGTCCATGTGCTCATCATAAGCCCGGCGTTCCTTGTCGCTCATCGTCATATAGAGAAGCTTCTGGCGCGCTTCCTTAAGACCAGGCGTAGAGGTGTCGTCCTTGATGCGGTTGTTCTTCAGATAGTCGAGCCATTCCTCTATCGGGGTGGTGGCCACGCTGTTGAATTCGTTAACGCGGATGATGTAATACTCAGGGAATATATCTTGGGGCACACGCATACGTAGCTCTTTTGCCTCCTTGGTATTTACCTCCAACAAATCGTTGGTATGGACACCGGTGAAGACAGTCTTGCCATGATATAGGTAGTCGCTGCCTTTGCCAAGGTCAAAATAGAGGATGTTGATAGAATACACCTTCTTCACCTCGTCATATTTCTGACCAATGTCTATATGTTCTGTGATGGCTTTCGATACGCCGTATAACATTCGCTGAAGGAAATACAACTGGCGGGTAAGTTGCACCTCAACAATTATAATTTCCCCTTTTACGTTCTTAGCCTTGATATCAACACGGTTGAATTTGTCGCTGGAACTTTCTTGATTACCCTCGCTCTCAAGCAGTTCCTCTATCTTCACGACCTCGCCTGTAAGAACAGTTATCAGTCCTTCCAGAACGGCGAAGTTGGCCTTATCGCGCAACATTCGCTTCACTGCCCAGTCAAAACGTATGTATTTGTTGTTCACTTCCATAAGCGTATGTATTTATTTCTTTGGCGGCAAAGTTACAAAGAAAATCTGGAACCTCCAAACGTTTGGCGGAATTTCTATCCTTTTGTTTATACATAATCTTTGCCAGTCTGTGAATATGATGTTGTGCTAATGTGCAATGCACGTAAATCCATATTGTTTTTCTAGCGAAAGGAGGTATGAGTATAGTCATTCCGTGAGATATGTGAGGCTGATTGTAATGTGAAAAAAAGTCCGAATTAATAAATATTCTGCCTTTTCCTTTGTTAATTCAACAAAATGTGGTAATTTTGCGGCGAAAATATACATTAATATAATATATGGACGAGAAAATTGACGTAAAAGAAAGAATGAAAAGGGCGGAGGAATACTTCGTCAAGGGTTTTAATTGTGCACAGGCTGTTGTGGCTGCTTATGCTGACCTGTATGGATATACCGAGGAACAAGCTCTGAAATTGAGCGCTGGTATGGGCGGAGGTATGGGTAGACTTAGGCTTACTTGCGGCGCAGTGGCTGGGATGGCTATTCTGGCTGGAATGGAGTGCGGTTCGACCGACGCCAACGACCGCGAGGGTAAGTCGGCTAACTATAAGGTGGTGCAGGAGTTGGTGAACCGTTTTCAGAAGATATACGGTACGATTATCTGCTCGGAACTGCTGCAGTTGAAGAAGGACACTCCACTGACATACGAGGCTTCGGAACGCACGGCAGAATACTACAAGTCGCGCCCTTGCCTAAACCAAGTTATTACATGTGCGAAAATATTTGGGGAATACTATAATGAAATTAGAAATTAGGAATTCTTTTGCAATATATTAAATTTCAATGGAAGAAGAAAAGATTATTTTGCCCGACAACGCATTTCGGGAACTGAAGGAGGGAGAGAAATATGAACCGGTGATGAGTCCGCAGAGGACATACGCCGAAGTGAACGGTTGGTCGGTGACATGGGGTGTGCTTATGGCAATGCTGTTCTCGGCTGCCGCAGCATACCTTGGACTGAAGGTTGGACAGGTGTTTGAGGCTGCCATTCCTATCGCCATTATTGCCGTGGGAGTATCCACGGCGGCAAAGCGCAAGGACGGATTGGCTGAGAATGTCATCATACAAAGTATCGGAGCCTGTTCGGGAGCCGTAGTGGCTGGAGCTATCTTCACTCTCCCTGCCATATATATCCTGCAGGCGAAATATCCCGAGATGAGTGCATCGTTTATGAAGATATTCATATCATCACTGTTGGGTGGTATCATCGGAATATTGTTCCTTATCCCCTTCAGAAAATATTTCGTGAGCGACATGCACGGAAAATATCCTTTCCCCGAAGCCACTGCCACTACACAGGTGCTCGTGAGCGGACAGAAAGGTGGCAGTCAGGCAAAACCTCTGCTTATAGCCGGACTTGTGGGAGGATTGTATGACTTTATAGTTGCCACATTCGGATGGTGGAACGAGAACTTTACAACCAGATTCTGTGCACTCGGCGAGGATATTGCCGAGAAGGCAAAACTTGTGTTCAAGGTGAATACTGGAGCAGCTGTGTTCGGATTGGGATATATCATTGGACTGAAATATGCCTTTATCATCTGTCTTGGATCATTGGCGGTATGGTGGGTGATTGTTCCGGGAATGGCACTTATCTTCGGCGACCAAGTGCTCAACCAGTGGGACCCGACAATCAGTACTGTCGTGAGAGCAATGTCGCCTGAGGAAATTTTCCGCTGTTATGGCAAGAGTATAGGTATCGGTGGCATTGCCATGGCGGGAATCATAGGTATCATCAAGTCGTGGGGCATCATCAAGAGTGCCGTGTCGCTTGCCACGAAAGAAATGAAAGGTAAGGGCGGCGACGCCAAGGTGCAGGTGCGCACACAGCGCGACATCTCGTTTAAGGTGATAGCAATAGGCACTATCATTACCATTGCCATCACGTTTCTCTTCTTCTGGTGGGGAGTGATGGAAGGCAATTTGCTCTTTGCCGTTGTTGCCATATTGCTTGTAGCGGTGATTGCATTCCTGTTTACTACTGTTGCGGCAAATGCCATAGCCATTGTAGGGTCGAACCCTGTGTCGGGAATGACCCTCATGACTTTGATATTGGCATCGGTGGTTATGGTGGCAGTGGGGCTGAAAGGCACTGGCGGTATGGTGGCTGCGTTGATAATGGGAGGTGTGGTATGTACAGCTCTCTCGATGGCAGGCTCATTCGTCACCGATCTTAAGATAGGCTATTGGCTCGGCACTACTCCCAAGAAGCAGGAGACATGGAAATTCCTCGGTACATTGGTGTCGGCAGCCACAGTGGGTGGAGTGATGATGTTGCTCAATGAGACCTACGGATTTGCTTCGGGACAGTTGGCTGCGCCTCAGGCTAATGCCATGGCGGCAGTTATCGACCCGCTGATGAATGGTATTGGTGCTCCATGGTTGCTGTATGCCATCGGAGCTGTGATTGCTATCGTGCTCACTATTTTCAAGGTGCCGGCACTGGCCTTCGCCCTCGGTATGTTCATTCCCATGGAACTTAATATACCTCTTCTCGTGGGTGGAGCCATCAATTGGTATGTCACCACACGCTCAAAGAATGAAGATGTCAACAAGGAGCGCGGCGAAAAGGGAAATCTCATAGCTTCGGGATTCATAGCCGGTGGAGCCTTGATGGGAGTGGTGAGCGCATTGCTGAGATTTGGAGGCGTTGTGTTCGATTATGAGTCATGGTGGGCATCCCCATTGTCGGAGATATTGTCGCTTGTGGCATACATTCTCCTGATAGTATATTTTATAAGGGCTACCAAGTTGGCAAAATGACACAAAACAGGCAATAATAGCATAAAAGTGCAAAGTTAGTTGTTATAAATCAGTTATTTGTGTCGTTTTTACAAGAAAACCGGCTAATTATTTGGTAGTTTCGAAAAAAGTTGCGATATTTGCAGTCGAAAAATGAATTTTGAGATTAAATAAGCATATTATGGCAGAAAAATTAGAAGTTAAGGAGTTGGATCAGGTAGTTGTCCGCTTCTCAGGTGACTCCGGCGACGGAATGCAGTTGGCCGGAAACATTTTCTCTACAGTGTCAGCCACTGTGGGTAATGGAATTTCTACTTTCCCGGATTATCCGGCAGACATCCGCGCCCCGCAAGGCTCGCTCACTGGTGTGTCGGGATTCCAGGTGCACATTGGTGCGGGAAAGGTGTTCACGCCGGGTGACAAGTGTGATGTGCTGGTGGCTATGAATGCCGCAGCGCTCAAGACTCAGTACAAGTATGCCAAGCCTCAGGCCACTATTATCATCGACACTGACAGTTTCGGTCCGAAAGACTTGGAGAAGGCCCAGTTCAAGAGTGAGGATTATCTCGGCGAGATGGGTATTGACCCGGATCGCGTAGTGCAGTGCCCGTTGACAACAATGGTTAAGGACTGCCTTGCCGACAGTGGTATGGACAACAAGTCGGTGCTTAAGTGCCGCAATATGTTTGCCCTTGGAATTGTATGCTGGCTCTTCAATCGCGACCTTGAGCTTGTTGCCAACTTCCTTCGCGATAAATTCGCCAAGAAGCCACAGATAGCAGAGAACAATATCAAGGTGGTGCAGGCAGGATTCGACTACGGTCATAACACCCATGCCTCTGTACCTGCTACATACAGAATAGAATCCACTTCGAAGGAGAAGGGACGCTATATGGATATCACCGGCAACAAGGCTACTGCCTATGGACTTATTGCCGCTGCTGAAAAGGCCGGTATGCAACTCTATCTCGGTTCTTATCCTATTACTCCTGCCACTGATATTCTGCACGAACTCTCCAAGCACAAGTCATGCGGAGTAATCACAGTGCAGTGTGAGGACGAAATCTCAGGATGTGCAAGTGCCGTGGGCGCATCATTTGCCGGTGCACTGGCTGTCACTTCAACATCAGGTCCTGGTATCTGTCTGAAGTCAGAGGCTTTGAACCTCGCCGTCATCGACGAGTTGCCATTGGTTGTGATTGACGTGCAGCGTGGCGGTCCGTCAACCGGACTTCCCACCAAGAGTGAGCAGACCGACCTTTTGCAGGCACTCTACGGACGAAACGGTGAGAGCCCAATGCCAGTTGTTGCCGCCTTGAGTCCTACCGATTGTTTTGACGCAGCATATCAGGCTTCGAAGATTGCGGTTGAGCACCTCACTCCGGTCATCCTGCTCACCGATGCCTTCATTGCAAACGGTTCGGCTGCATGGAAATTGCCTACAATAGAGGGTCTCGACGCCATCAAACCTCATTATGTCACTCCCGAGCAGAAAGGCAATTACACTCCATACGAGCGCGATCCCGAAACGAAGGTGCGCTATTGGGCAGTGCCTGGACAGGAAGGATATACACATATCCTCGGTGGCTTGGAGAAGGACGGAAAGACAGGCGCTATCTCTACTGAGCCTGAAAACCACAATATCATGTGTAAGTTGAGGGCAGAGAAGGTTGCCAATATTCCAGTACCCGATGTAGAGGTGTTGGGCGACAAGGATGATGCCGATTTGCTCATCGTAGGATTCGGTAGTACTTTCGGACATCTCTATTCAGCAATGGAAGAGTTGCAGAAGCAGGGTAAGAAGGTGGCTCTCGCACAGTTCAAGTATATCAATCCGCTGCCAAAGAACACTGCAGAGGTGCTCCTAAAATATAATAAGGTGGTAGTGGCAGAGCAGAACCTCGGACAGTTTGCCGCTTATCTGCGCTCTAAGGTAGATGGATTCGTACCATATCAGTATAATGAAGTTAAGGGACAGCCATTTGTAGTCGCAGAATTGACGTCGGCATTTGCCCAGATACTTGAAAAATAATAATTTTAAAGAATAGACAATTATGGAATATACAGCTTCCGATTTTAAGAAAGGCCAGCCACGCTGGTGCCCTGGATGCGGCGACCACTTTTTCCTTGCTTCACTCCACAAGGCTATGGCAGAATGTGGCGTGGCACCATACGAGACGGCAGTGATATCGGGTATTGGATGTTCAAGCCGACTCCCTTATTACGTCAATACATACGCTATGCAGACAATACACGGTCGTGCAGCAGCTATCGCCACTGGCGCTAAGGTGGCAAACCCCAAACTCACTGTTTGGCAGATTAGCGGTGACGGTGACGGGCTGGCTATCGGTGGTAACCACTTTATACATGCCATGCGTCGTAACATCGACCTCAACATGATTCTGCTCAATAACAGAATATACGGTCTTACCAAAGGACAGTACTCGCCTACGAGTCCACGTGGTTTCGTCAGCAAGTCAAGTCCCTACGGAACAGTTGAGGATCCCTTCCGCCCGGCAGAGCTTTGCTTCGGTGCACGCGGACACTTCTTTGCCCGCTCGGTGGCTACAGACGCTCCCGAGACAGTGGAAATCCTGAAGGCTGCCTATAAGCACAAGGGTGCTGCCGTATGCGAGATCCTGCAGAACTGCGTTATCTTCAATAATGGTTGCTACGACCCAATATATAATAAGGAGGGACGTAAGAAGAACGCCATCTACGTAAAGCACGGCCAGCCCCTCATCTTTGGTGAGAATAACGAATACGGACTCGTGCAGGAAGGATTCGGATTGAAGGTAGTGAAAATCGGTGAGAACGGAATCACAGAGAAGGATATACTCGTTCACGATGCCCACTGTGAGGACAACACTCTGCAGTTGAAACTTGCGATGATGGACAACGAGCACGGATTCCCAGTAGCACTTGGTGTCATCCGCGATGTTGAGGCTCCGACATACGACGATGCCGTTCAGCAGCAGATAGAGGATGTGAAGGCTCAGAAGAAATACCATAACTTTATGGAACTTCTCGAGACCAACGACACATGGGAAGTGAAGTAGTCCTTTACATATAAAACATGGTTTTGAATCTATCTTTTTGCAAAGTGAAAATTGCAAAATGGTTTCAAAACCATGTTTTTTTTAATACTTTAACCTAAAAAGAATTACTAAGAAGAAAATTCTTTGGATAATTCTTTGGAATATGAGGAATTATTACTAACTTTGCGGCGAATTTGAAAAATAAGGTAAAAATAAGTATTCACAATAATAATTGATTTACAAAAAAATGGCAAAGTTTGACAAGTCAGTTTTGGAAAAGTACGGTATTACCGGTACTACTGAAGTGATTTACAATCCTTCGTATGAAGTTTTGTTTGAAGAGGAGACTCAGGAGAGCCTCACAGGTTTTGACAAGGGCCAGGAGACAGAGCTTGGTGCTGTCAACGTGATGACTGGTATTTATACTGGTCGTTCACCTAAGGATAAGTTCATCGTTGACGATGAGAACTCTCATGACACCGTATGGTGGACATCTGACGAATATAAGAACGACAACAAGCCTGTAACAAAGGAGACTTGGGCTGCCGTTAAGGAGATCGCCAAGAAGGAGCTCTCTAACAAGAAGCTCTATGTAGTAGATGGTTTCTGCGGTGCCAATAAGGACACTCGTATGGCTGTTCGTTTCATCGTTGAGGTTGCATGGCAGGCTCACTTCGTAAAGAACATGTTCATCCGTCCTTCTGAGGAGGAGCTCGCAGCCTTCGAGCCTGACTTCATCGTTTACAATGCTTCTAAGGCTAAGGTTGAGAACTACAAGGAGCTCGGCCTGAACTCTGAGACAGCTGTTGTCTTCAACGTTACATCTAAGGAGCAGGTTATCATCAACACATGGTATGGTGGTGAGATGAAGAAGGGTATGTTCTCTATGATGAACTACTTCCTGCCGCTGAAGGGCATCGCTTCAATGCACTGCTCTGCCAACTGCGACAAGAACGGTGAGAACACCGCTATCTTCTTCGGTCTCTCTGGTACAGGTAAGACTACTCTTTCTACCGACCCGAAGCGTCTGCTCATCGGTGACGACGAGCACGGATGGGATGACAATGGTGTGTTCAACTTCGAGGGTGGCTGCTATGCCAAGGTTATCAACCTCGACAAGGAGAGCGAGCCCGATATCTACAACGCTATCAAGCGTAACGCTCTTCTCGAGAACGTTACTGTAGCTGCTGATGGCAAGATCGACTTCGCAGACAAGAGCGTTACTGAGAACACCCGCGTTTCTTATCCTATCAACCACATCGAGAACATCGTTAAGCCTATCTCTCACGCTCCCGCTGCCAAGCAGGTGATCTTCCTCTCTGCTGACGCATTCGGAGTACTGCCTCCAGTATCTATCTTGACTCCTGAGCAGACAAAGTACTACTTCCTCTCTGGATTCACAGCTAAGTTGGCAGGTACAGAGCGCGGTATCACTGAGCCTACTCCTACATTCTCAGCTTGCTTCGGACAGGCATTCCTCGAGTTGCATCCTACAAAGTATGCTGAGGAGCTCGTGAAGAAGATGGAAAAGAGCGGTGCTAAGGCTTACCTCGTTAACACTGGTTGGAACGGTACTGGCAAGCGTATCTCTATCAAGGATACACGTGGTATCATCGACGCTATCCTCGACGGTTCTATCAACAACGCTCCTACAAAGCAGATTCCTCTGTTCAACTTCACTGTTCCTACAGAGCTTCCTGGAGTGGATCCCGCTATCCTCGACCCACGCGACACATACGATTGCGCTTGCAAGTGGGAGGAGAAGGCTAAGGACCTCGCTGGACGTTTCATCAAGAACTTCGTGAAATATACAGGCAACGA
>JALFCW010000115.1 GCA_022771625.1 Prevotella sp. | reverse complement strand
TTAGCCAATAAATTGAAAGTTTTTAGGTGTTTTTGAATAATTTATTCTACCTTTAGGAATATTTATACCAATATCACGGTTACTCCGCGGGCTGCCTGTGCACCCATGACGAGAGCCTGGGCGATGTCGGCAGTCTTGGATGGACCGCTGATGAATGTGCCGTAGCCATAGTCGTTCATCTCGATGAGTCGGTAGGCCTCGTGCATGTTATCCACGATCTTGGTGTGGTCGAGGATGATGACGAGATATTCGGAGATGAAGCATACGGCCTTCTCCTTCATGGTTTGGGGTATCCAGATGCAGCCGTTCTCTGCCACTCCGAGCACTCCACGGATGATGCCCACGTCGGTGCCGTTGAGGTCCTTGGCCTCCTCGACGGTGTCGGGGTTGCGGTTGGCGATGGTTATCTCGGGCAGGTTGGACGAGATGACCTTTGCCTCGGGATAGAGTGAGCGGATGAGGGCGTTGAGGTCGTCGTCGGGCTTTGCCTGAACGACCTTGCCGCCTACTGTCTCGCTCATACTGATAAACTGTTTGAGGCTGTCCTCGTATTTTGTTGCCTTGATATCGTCGAGCGACGGCATGTCATACGTCTCGCGTATATTGCCTCTTATCTTTGATAATAATTCTTCCTTGTTCATAATTTTCTTTGTTTTTTCCACTGATAATATTTATCTACTGATTTCCACAGATTTTTTATCCACAGAGTTTTTTTTTATCCACAGAGTTTTTTGTCCACAGATTATCACAGATTAACACAGATTTTTTTAATATCTAAAGATATTTCGATTATCACAGATTTTTTTTGGCACGGAAATCCACGGCTTTTTTTTAAAAGACACGGCTGGCTCCGCATTGATATTATACACGGCACTTCGTGATTACGGCTTGCTTCGCAAGTTCACGGCTTAGTTACATTTTTCAATATTTCAATTTTTCATTTTTAGAGCCGTGTCTATACTTTAGTATAGCCCTTAGCAAATAAAGCCTTTATCCATCGCGCAGCCAGCCGTGTCTTTTTTTAAAAGCCGTGTTCATCCGTGCCTAAAATAATCAATAATCATCCTAATCAGAGCCTTTGGCTCTTAATCTGTGCCAATCTGTGCTAATCTGTGGTCTATAAAACCCCATCTGTGGTCTATAAAAAACCATCTGTGGTCTAAATTTTTCCGTTTTTCCACATACTCTCGAATGACTGCTTGGCAAATTTGGGCAGTTCGCGACCCTTGCCCCATGCGTTCAGACCGTTGTACTTGACGAAGCGCGGGAGGACATTGACGATGGGCGCAAACTTGAGGGCTGTGGAGAAGAGGGCTGGGCGGTCGAAGATAAACTTCATTCCCTGGCTCATCATCTTCTTCATCTGATTGGCCTTGCCGAGTTTCTCAAGTTCCTGGCGCCACAGATAGATCTGCTCGGAGAGGTTGACCTTGGCAGGACACACGTTGTCGCAAGAGCAGCAGAGCGAGCATGCACTCACGTTGTCGTGATAGGTGTAGCGGTCGCGCATCATTCCGAGGTTGATGCCGATGGGGCCGGGGATGAAATATGTGTAGGAGTAACCGCCTGTGCGACGATATACCGGACATGTGTTCATGCACGAACCGCAACGGATGCACTTCAAGGTCTGCCAGTGGTCCTTGGAGGCGATGATGTCGCTACGGCCGTTGTCCACGAGGATGATGTGCATCTCGGCACCCGGACGCGCCTTGCGGAAATGAGATGTGTAGGTGGTGGTGGGCTGACCGGTGGCACTGCGGCAAAGCAGACGCTGGAACACTGCGAGCGAGTCGTAATCGGGGATGACCTTCTCAAGACCGATGGCGGCAATATGCAGCTTGGGCATGGATGTTGACATGTCGGCATTGCCCTCGTTGGTGCATACGACAATGTCGCCAGTGGATGCCACACCAAAATTGGCTCCCGTCATACCTGCATCTGCGGTTATAAACTCATTGCGCAGGCTGAGGCGCGCCTGATAGGTGAGGTAGGTGGGGTCGTAGTTGCCCTTCTCGCTTCCCAACTCCTTCTCGAAGAGTTGGCCTACCTCTTCCTGTGTGATATGAATGGCGGGCATGACGATATGGCTCGGTTTGGAGTGCATCAGCTGGATGATGCGCTCGCCGAGGTCGGTCTCCACCACCTCTATGCCATGCTTCTCGAGGAAGGGGTTCATCTCGCACTCCTCGGTGAGCATCGACTTGCTCTTCACCATCTTCTTTACGTCATGCTTCTGAAGGATGTCGAGAACAATCTCGTTGAACTCGCGCGCGTCCTTTGCCCAATGCACGATGACACCATTGCGGGTGGCATTGTCGGCAAACATTTCGAGATATTTGTCCATGTGGGTGATGGTGTGGCGCTTGATGAGGTCGGCCTTTTCGCGGAGCTGCTCCCATTCTTCCACTCCCATCGCCATATTGTCTCTCTTGGCTCTCACCGACCAGAAGGTGGCGTCGTGCCATTTCGCCTTGTCGGCATTCTTGAGGAATGCCTCGGCGGCTTTGCTATGTAGTGTGCTCATAATGTTAAAGTCCTGCTGAAAGAATCTGTACTACGTGAATAAACTTAATGGGTTTGCCAGTGCGCTTGGCTATGCCCTGCATGTGCATGAGGCACGACGAGTCGGGACCGGTGATATACTCGGCTCCGGTGGCCATGTGGCGCTCTATCTTGTCGGTGCCCATCTGTACCGAGACATCGGGTTCCTCTACGGAGAACATTCCGCCGAATCCACAGCACTCGTCAACGCGCTCGGGCTCCTTGACGGTAATGCCGTCAACCAAGGCAAGGAGATCCTTTATCTTGGAGAACTGGGGCTGATGGCGCTCGCTGGGAGACGACAGACCCAATTCGCGCACTCCGTGGCAGGAGTTGTGAACACTCACCACATGCGGGAACTTGCCCGGAAGTGACGTCGGCCGGACAACGTCGTGGATAAACTCTACGACATCCATAATCTTCTTGGAAGTCATACATTCATGCTCGCCATGGAGCAGACGGGGATAGTTGATTTTCACGAATGCCGCACAACTGGCCGATGGGGCAACGACGTAATCGAAGGGGGCAAAGAGTTTGTCGAGGTGTTCGGCCTCGGTCTTTGCCATTCGTTCGAATCCCGCATTGGCCATCGGTTGTCCGCAGCATGTCTGGTTGAGTGGATATTCCACATCCACTCCCAGGTGCTTCAACAGTTTGTAGGTTGCCACGCCCACCTCTGGATAGATGGCGTTGACGTAGCAAGGGATAAACAGTCCAACTTTCATATCCTAATATTTTAATATTTTAATTTTTCAATATTTCAATTTTTAAATACAAGATGTCTCATCTCATGCCCTCCCCACGAATTGGTTCCGGCATATTGGAATCCCACCTTATTATATAGTGCCTCCGCCCGGGGATTGCCCACATCAACAAGAAGACCGGTGGAAGGCAGATTCATCAGCTTGCTCTTTTGAATGGAGGCCTGAAGCAGGAGTTTGGCAATGCCTCGCCCACGATAGGCGGGATCGACCGCAAGAGAGTCGAGATAGAGTTCGCCGGCTTGCGTCTCGTCGGGGATGGAGCTGTGGTCCATGTTCCATTCCTTCAGGGCAGCGTCGATGAAGGGCTGGCGCAACTGGTGGAGTAGGGCACCGTCGTAGCTGACACATATACCGATGACCGAGCCACCGTCATCAGCCACGAGAGTGTTGAGATAACTGTATTGGGTGTCGTCGCGAGCAACGAGCGATGTCATCACACTACGGAAATCATTGATGTCGTGATGGGGCCCGCAGAAATGGAGGCAACATTCCTCGGTCATAGCCATAATGATGAATTCGGCTATGCGTTCAGCCTCGTTGGGGCGTGCCTGTCTTATAGAAATTTTTACCTCAGTCATACTCTAATTATTCTGAAAAACGCGGCTAAATTACTCAAAAATGATGAAATGACAAAAGATTTTTGCCTTTGAATCATTAAAGTTATTAAAATATAATGCAAAATGTGGATTATTTGAGGAAAATAGTGTAACTTTGTCCCCGAATTTAAATAAAAAAAGGAAGATTATGAACTACAATGACTTTCATTATGGAGCGGTTTCACAGAACCGCGATTTGGAGATGCAGGCTGCATTTCCGGTATTGATGCGCAAGGTATATACATGGATGACACTTGCATTGGTGCTCACAGGACTCACTGCATACGGTGTGGCTACAAGTCCTGGCATCATGATGGCATTATATTCTAATTCGGCATTGATGTGGGGATTGGTGATTGCTGAGTTTGCATTGGTAATTGGTATCAGTGCTGCCATCAACCGATTGTCGCTTGCCACTGCCACATTGATGTTTGTGGCTTACTCGGTGATCAACGGAGCAATGCTCTCGTCGATATTCATGATTTATACTGCTGCGTCGATAGCAAGTGTGTTCTTTATCACTGCCGCCACATTTGCGGTGATGGCATTGATAGGATATACCACCAAGACCGACCTCACATCGGTGGGCAAACTATTGTTTATGGCGCTCATAGGACTGGTGATTGCCACTATTGTGAACATGTTCATCGGCAGCAGCACAATGACAATGATTTGCAGTTATGTGGGTGTGTTGATTTTCGTTGGTCTCACTGCCTATGATTCCCAGAAGATCAAGAATATGCTCCTGCAGGCTCCTGATGCCGGTGAGTCGTCGCAGAAACTCGCCCTACTCGGTGCACTGACGCTCTATCTCGACTTCATCAACCTCTTCATCTATCTGCTGCGAATCTTCGGAGACAGGAGAGATTAAAATAAAAAAAATAAGTGTAGATTAAACCTTTATAGAAGTTAATCGTCCAAATGTCAGACAATGATAATTTGGACGATTAATTTTTTTTATTAGATATTATGAAGAAAGCATTGATGACATTGGTTCTCGCAACATTCGCCATAATGGTGAAGGCACAGGGAACAATCAGTGGAAAGGCTGTGGAGGCCGATAGCGGAGAGCCACTACCTTCTGCAACCGTGAAACTGCTGAAACGCGACAGCACCTTGGTGAAAGGTGTAGTGACTGACTACGACGGAAATTTCCGACTTGCAGCCCCCAACGACGGAAAGTTTATTTTGAAAATCTCGTGCGTAGGATTTAAAAACTACTCAAAGGACATCACCGTGAGCGGAAAGAACGTCGCCCTCGGAAAGGTGTCGATGAAGACTGATGCCATCATGCTCGAAGGTGCCACTGTGACTGCCAATGCCGCAAAGGTGACACTGAAGGAAGACACATTTGTATATAATGCCGCTGCATATCGCACTCCCGAGGGGTCGGTAGTGGAAGAGCTGGTGAAGAGGCTCCCCGGTGCCCAGGTGAGTGACGACGGCAAGATTACCATCAACGGCAAGGAGGTGAAGAAAATACTTGTCGATGGTAAGGAGTTTATGACAGGAGATACCAAAACTGCTATGAAAAACTTGCCTACATCCGTGATTGAAAGGGTGAAGGCTTACGATGAAAAGAGCGACCTCGCAAGGGTGTCGGGTATTGACGATGGCGAGGAGCAGACAGTGCTCGACTTCGGTATCAAGAAGGGAATGAACAAGGGTACATTCTCTAATATTGATGCCGGAGTGGGTACTGAAGACAGATATTCCGCTCGCGCCATGGGGGCTGTGTTCAACGACAAGATGCGAGTGATGGGATTCTTCAACGCCAACAACACCAACGACATGGGATTCCCTGGTGGTGGAGGCGGTGGACGATTTGGCGGTGCACGCAACGGACTGAATGCCTCGAAGATGGTGGGTCTGAACATGAACTATGAAATCAAGGATAAGTTGAAGTTGAACGGTAGCGTGAGATGGAACCATAGGGATGGCGACGTATTGTCGAGAAGTGCCACGGAGAACTTCGTGAGTATGGCTGGTTCGTTCTCCAACTCGCTCAATCAGAACTATAGTCGTAGCGACTCGTGGAATGCCAACATGCGTATAGAGTGGACTCCCGACACTATGACCAACATCCTCTTCCGCCCGACATTCTCAATAACAAAGAACGACGGACTGTCGATGTCGGAGTCGGCAACATTCAGATATGATCCATATCTATATACCGACGACCCACTGTCGGACGAAGGTCTGAAGATTCTTGAAGCTGCCGACTCGGTGATGGTGAACCACAACAGAAACAATGGTATCACATATTCCGACTCGAAGAGGGCTGGGGGTATGCTGCAAATCAACCGCAAACTCAACAGCAACGGACGAAACCTTACACTGCAACTCAATGCCAACTATAGCGACTCGCAGAACAAGAACTTGTCGATAAATAACGTGCATCTCTATCAAGTGATGAACGCATTGGGACAGGACTCTACATATCAGACAAACAGATGGAATCTCACTCCATCAAAGACATACAGCTACTCGGCTAAGATAACATATAGCGAGCCAATCATGAAGGCCACTTATCTGCAGTTCAGCTATCAGTTTAGTTATAACCGCACAAAGAGCGACCGCTCAACATACGACTTCAGTAACCTGGGCGAGAACTTCTTTGAAGGACTCACTCCCGACTATCGCACATGGGACAGCTATCTCAACAGACTTAGCAGTCTAGGACGACCGTTTGACGACTATCTCGACACCGACCTCAGCCGATATTCTGAATATAAGAACTATATACACGACATCGACGTGATGCTGAGAGTGATACGCAAGGACTACAACTTCAACGTGGGAGTGAAGGTGCAGCCACAACAGACCAATTTTATTCAGGATTACCAGGGCGTATATGTAGATACAGTGCGCCACGTCACCAACATCACTCCTACGGCTGACTTCCGTTGGAAGATCTCAAAGGTGAGTCAGTTGCGCTTCAACTACCGTGGAACGACATCTCAGCCAAGCATGACCGACCTGCTTGCCATTACCGATGACAGCAACCCGCTGAACATCACAAAGGGTAATCCCGGACTGAAACCCTCGTTTACCAACTCTCTTAGATTGTTCTATAACAACTATATACAAAAATACCAGCGTGCGGTGATGCTCCACTTGTCATATCAGAACACAAGGAACTCAATCAGTTCGATGGTTACTTACGACCCAGTGACTGGTGGACGCACAACACAACCTCAGAACATCAATGGCAACTGGAGTACGTCGGCAGGATTTATGTTTAATACTGCCCTCGACACTCTCGGACGATTCTATACCAATACATTCACCGATTTCAACTACAGTCATCGAGTGGGATTCCTCAACCTCGACAACAAGGAGGTGGCCGACAAGAATACGGTGAACACAACGGGCATCCGCGAAACCCTTACAGCAGGTTATCGCAACAGTTGGTTGGAGTTTGAGCTTACTGGTACGCTCAACTTCCAGCACACTCGCAACGAGATGCAGCCGATGAACAATATGGACACATGGGATTTCTCATACGGTTCGAACATCAACGTGACATTGCCCTGGGGCATGACACTTGCCACCAACCTCGGCATGAACAGCAGGCGAGGCTATAGCGACGCATCGATGAACACCAATGAGTTTGTGTGGAACGCTCAGTTGTCGCAGAGCTTCCTCAAGGGCAGTCCGCTCACAGTTAGCTTGCAGTGGTATGACATTCTGCAGCAGCAGAGCACCATCAGCCGCACTATCTCAGCCATGATGCGAAGCGATACGGAATACAACAGCATCAACAGCTATGGTATGCTTCGCGTGACCTATCGTTTCAATGCCTTCGGAGGCAAGGCGGCAAGAGGCGGAATGCAAGGTGGACCTGGAGGCCCTGGTATGGGAGGCAATCGTGGTGGCAACCGCGGAGGTAACCGCATGCCTATGGGTGGAGGATTCGGACGTCCGTTCTAATTCTTCTTATAATATCCCTGCTCCTTGTCCTTGAATCTGAGGACGAGGGTGTCGGGGCGGAGAAGCACGATGTCGGCAGTGTCGATACCGTGCTTTTTCGTTTCAAGAAGCAAGTGACCATTGTAGATGTGCCATTCGCTATAGCGCTTCTGCTTGGGATATTCCACAGGACTCATCTCGTCGGTGGTCTGTGCCATCTGTCGTAAACCAATTGGAGAGACAGTGTTTGAACCCTTTATTTCAAATCCGAATTCCTTCGGAACAAGCAATTTCTGACGGACAGAATCGGGCATGTTGGTCATAATGCGACGCTGCAGTCGTTGGGGCATCTTGTCAAGGTCGCGAAACTTTGGCATGAAGGTGTTGCACCACGAGCCTTGCAGGTCGTCGAGGTTGATGACAAGAGTGGCCTCCTCCTTGTCGGCAGGATTTATCATCAGGGCGAGGCGGTCGCCAATCTTCGGTCGGCCAAATACCTTGCCCATTCTCAGTGCATCGATAATCTCATAGGTCACAGGGTCGCCACCCTCATAGGGCAGGAACACCACCACCGAGTCGGTACATCCGTCACAAGCCAGTCCGTAGAGCGTGGAGTCGCCCTTGGCTTTCTTCACAATGCTATATGCCATAGAGTCGGTGGGTATCTCATCGCTCTTGGCTTTGCCACTATTGCCACCACACGCCGTAATAGCTGTAATAATTGTGGCAGTAAATACAGATATAAATAATGTATTCTTCATCTTAGTAAGTGTTTTCGGGCGCAAAGTTAAACTTTTTTGCTTTAATTACCAAATAAAAACAGAAAATTGTTTGGTGGAATGTAATAAATTGCATACCTTTGCAGCGTAATTACTATAGGAGATTAAAGTATGAAAAAGAAAATTCAGTTTAGTCTCGTTTATCGAGATATGTGGCAGTCCTCGGGTAAATTTCAGCCCCGCAAGGACCAGTTGGAGCGCATCGCGCCTGTTATTATTGAGATGGGTTGCTTTGCGCGAGTAGAAACCAATGGAGGAGCATTTGAACAAGTAAACTTGCTCGCCGGAGAGAACCCCAACGATGCTGTTAGAGCCTTCTGCAAGCCTTTTAACGAGGCCGGCATCAAGACCCACATGCTCGACCGCGGTTTGAATGCGCTGAGAATGTATCCAGTGCCCGACGATGTCAGACAGCTTATGTATAAGGTGAAGCATGCACAGGGAGTGGATATACCGCGTATCTTCTGCGGTCTGAACGATGTGAGAAACATCATCCCCTCTATCAAGTGGGCTGCCGAGGCAGGAATGACTCCCCAGGCTACCTTATGTATCACATCTTCGCCAATACACACTGTTGACTATTACAGTGAGATTGCCGACAAACTCATTGCTGCCGGTGCTCCTGAAATCTGTCTGAAGGACATGGCGGGAATAGGTCAGCCGGCAATGCTGGGAGCGCTCACCAAGAGAATAAAGGAGAAGCATCCCGACGTTATCATACAATATCACGGACATTCCGGACCGGGACTCTCGATGGCTTCCATACTGGAGGTGTGCAACAATGGTGCCGACATCATCGACACTGCCATCGAACCGTTGAGCTGGGGTAAGGTGCATCCCGACATCATCTCGGTGCAGAGTATGCTTAAGAACGAGGGATTCGACGTGCCCGACATCAATATGAGTGCATATATGCATGCCCGCTCTCTCACACAGGAATTTATCGACGATTGGTTGGGATATTTCATCAATCCTGCCAACAAGCACATGTCGTCTCTGCTCTTAGGATGCGGATTGCCTGGAGGTATGATGGGCTCGATGATGTCCGACCTCGGTGGCATTCACAGCATCATCAACAAGCAGCGTAAGGCTAAGGGAGAGGCTGAGTTGTCAATCGACGATATGCTCGTGAAACTATTCGACGAGGTGGCATACGTATGGCCTCGCGTGGGTTATCCACCACTCGTTACTCCATTCTCGCAGTATGTCAAGAATATTGCACTTATGAACCTGCTGACTATCGAGCAGGGTAAGGGACGATTTGTGATGATGGACGACTCAATGTGGGGAATGATCCTCGGAAAGAGCGGTAATGTGCCTGGAGAGATTGCTCCCGAACTCATCGAACTGGCAAAGAAGCAGAAGAGAGAGTTCACCAACGACGACCCGCATACGCTTATCCCCAATGCACTCGACGGATTCCGCAAGGAAATGGCTGACAATGGTTGGGACTGCGGTAAGGATGACGAGGAACTCTTTGAATTGGCCATGCACCCTGAGCAGTATCGCAACTACAAGAACGGACAGGCAAAGAAGAACTTCCTTGCCGACCTGCAGAAGGCGAAGGACGCAAAGCTCGGTGCACAGCTCACTCCCGAACAACTTGCGGCATTCAAGCATGCCAAGGCAGATGCTGTCATCGCTCCCGAGGCAGGACATCTCTACTGGCAGTTCACTGGCGATGGCGAGTGCTCGCGCACTCTCGAACCCTTCATCGGCAAGGAATACAAGGAGGGCGACATCTTCTGTCATATCCAAACCAAGTGGGGAGAGATTATACCTGTGCCTGCCGCCCTCGGAGGAAAGGTAGTGGAGATCGTGGCCAAGCAGGGCAAGCAGATTAGGCGTGGCGACACGATTGCCTGGATTGAGAGGGATAAGTAATAAATTTGGCACGGATTGACACGACTCGAAAAATTGAAAAATCAGAAGATTGAAAAAATACGTAAAAGAATTATTTGATAAATACTATCCCGAGGGGAAAAAGAATGCAGAGGAAACCAAGTTGCGACGATTGCTGATAAAGCACAGTAGCGACGTGGCTGACAAGGCCCTCGGGATAGTGGATGCACATCCGGAGCTCCACCTCGACAGACAATTTGTCGAGGATGGGGCT
>JALFCW010000008.1 GCA_022771625.1 Prevotella sp. | reverse complement strand
CCTTGCCAATGATGAATACTGGAAAAAAGTGGGTAGCTTGTTTTGGTTGAAAATACATGATTCAGAAAAAAGAACTGAGAAAAGAAATACGTGAAAGGAAGCGCGACATTCCCGTGGAAGAACTGCGGGAAATGTCGCGCTCTGTTTGTAAACGGCTCTTGGAGGAGGAACGATTGAGGGATGCCTCGACGGTGATGATGTATTATCCTCTGGCCGACGAGGTGGACGTTACTCCTGTGATTGAACGGCTATGGGAGGAGGGAAAGACGGTGGTGCTGCCGAAGGTGACGGGAGAGACGACGATGGTGCTCCACAGATATGCGGGAAAGGACGACTTGAAGGTGGGGGCTTTTGGTATTTTGGAGCCTTGCGGCGAGGTGTTTGACGACTATGAGGCGATTGACGTGGCGGTAATCCCAGGAATGGCTTTCGACTCTGCCTGTCATCGACTCGGCAGGGGGAAGGGGTATTACGACAGGTTTTTGCCACTGCTTCACGCGCGTGTATATAAAATAGGTGTATGCTTTCCTTTTCAACTCCTCGATAGTATTCCCACTGATGAGCATGACATTGCTATGGACGCTGTTTTATCCACTGAGTCTTTTTGTCCACAGATTATTATCATCTAATCAGAGCCTTTGGCTCTTAATCTGTGCTAATCTGTGTTAATCTGTGGTCTATAAAAAAACATCTGTGGTCTGAATTCTTTTTGTCCACAGATTATCACAGATTAACACAGATTTTTTAATATCTAAAGATATTTTGATTATCACAGATTATTATCATCAATCAATAATCATCCTAATCAGAGCCTTTGGCTCTTAATCTGTGCCAATCTGTGTTAATCTGTGGTCTATAAAAAAACATCTGTGGCCTATAAAAAAACATCTGTGGTCTATAAGAACTAATTAAAGCGTATATCGGTGATAATCCTTGCCCCGACGATGTGGTTGAGCTTGTCGATTAAGGTCTGGCGACGCATGGAGAGCTCCGTGCGAAGAACAGGAGAGGAGAGTTTGACGTAGAGCACCTGATTGTAGATAGTGACCTCGCGAGTGAAACGCGCAACAGAAGGCCCTGCCACCTCGGGCCACGCATCTATCAGACGCTTCTGCAACAAGGGCGTCTCAAGACCATTCTCACGCAGATTCTGCATCACAAGGTCCTTTATATTTTTTACATCTCTTCTGAACATATCCTACCAGTCTCCTTTTACTTCAAAAATTTTATAATCACCGCCAGAACGAGCAAGAATCTTGTCGAGATGGTCGCGATTGGTGTCGGTGACGAATATCTGTCCGAATCCCGACGAACTCACTATCTCTACGATGCGCTCCACACGGACGGAGTCGAGCTTGTCGAAGATGTCGTCGAGAAGGAGCAATGGTGTGGTGCGCGAGGCAGTGCGCTTGAGGAAGTCAAACTGCGCCAATTTGAGTGCCACGGCAAACGTCTTGTTCTGACCCTGACTGCCCTCACGCTTCATCTGATGGTCGCCGAGGGTGAAGAGCAGGTCGTCGCGATGCACGCCATGGAGCGAATATCCCACTGCCCTATCCTTGAATCGGTCGCGACGGATGACCTCAGCGAGCGGTCCTCGACGGCAATGCGACTCATAGCTGATGCCCACTTGTTCGCAACCACCTGATATAGCCTCGTAATAATACTGGAACACAGGAATCAATTCGTTGACAAACGCCTCACGGGCGGCGAAGACACATTCGCCCTCATATCCCATCTGATCCTCAAGCACATCGAGCAACGAGGCATCGGGCTCCGCCTCCTGACGCAGCAGGGAATTGCGCTGCTGCAGTGCCTTGGTGTAGCGGGAAAGATGGTCGATATAGGCATGGTCGAACTGGGATATCACCATATCCATAAGTCGGCGACGCTCCTCACTGAGTCCGTCGATAATCATATTGTCGGCAGGAGCAACCATGACGATGGGTATGAGACCAATATGCTCCGACAGACGTCGGTATTCCTTGCCATTGCGCTTAAAGTGCTTCTTGGTGCCACGCTTCATACCGCAATAAACTATTTCGGGTTCAGACTCATCAGTGGAATATCTGCCTTCGAGCATAAAGAACTCCTCGCCGTGGCGTATCACCTGGGAATCGGTAGTGCTGATACTGCTGCGACAGAACGAAAGATAGTGTATGGCATCAAGAACATTGGTCTTACCCACCCCATTATGGCCGATAAAACAATTTACCTTCGGCGAGAAGTCGAGAGTGACCTCACCGATGTTTTTATAGTTTAATATGGTCAGTTTTTCGAGTATCATTGCCCAAAAATGTGTAATTTTAGTGCAAAGTTACAAGTTTTCGGGGGGAAAAGCAAAAAAAGTCGGAATAAAATTTCATTATCTGCATATTTTTTGCTAATTTTGCCCCGAATTTGTGCATAAAACATGTAAATTGAAGAAAAAAATAAAACAAAAGACAATAAATGGCAAATGTTAATGAACAGCAGGGCGCTCTCAATGTAGAGGAGACCCTCAACAAATCGGAGGCCTTCTTCCTCAAGTATAAGAAGGCAATTATCTATGGCGTACTCGCAGTGATCGTAGTAATCGCCGGAGTGATTGTTTACAACCAGTATGTTTCAGCCCCACGTGAGGACAAGGCTAGCACAGCCCTCGCCAAGGGACAGGAATATTTCCAGCAGGACCTCTATGAGAAGGCTCTCAACGGAGATGGCGCAGGATATGCAGGATTCGTGAAGGTGGCTGCCGACTACAGCAGCACTGACGCCGGTAATCTCGCCAATCTATATGCCGGATTGTGCTATGCCGGTCTGGGCAAATGGAACGAGGCTGCTAAGTATCTTGAGGATTTCGACACTAAGGACGACCAGATGATCAGTCCTGCTGCCGAAGGTGCCCTGGGTAATGCTTACGCTCATCTGAACCAGCTCGACAAGGCTGTCACTCACCTGAAGAATGCTGCCAAGAACGCTGACAACAACTCTCTCTCACCCACATTCCTCATCCAAGCAGGAGAAATTCTCGAAAGTCAGGGTAAGGCTGCAGAGGCTCTCGAACTCTATAAGCAGGTGAAGGAGAAGTATGTTTATTCGATGCAGTATCAAACTATCGACAAGTATATCGAACGCGCATCTAAATAATGGCAACAGCTTATCATAATTTGTCGGACTACGACAGCAAGTCGGTTCCCGACGCAAGCAACATGTGCTTCGGCATTGTTGTGGCGGAATGGAATCCTGAAATCACAGACGCACTGCTCAAAGGAGCTGTGACAACGCTGGAAAAGCATGGGGCACTGCCCGAAAACATACACGTGAAGACCGTTCCTGGCAGTTTTGAACTGATATACGGTGCCCATCAGATGACCAAGCGAGGCGAATATGACGCCATCATCGTGCTGGGAAGCGTGATAAGGGGTGAGACTCCGCATTTCGACTATATCTGTCAGGGAGTGACCTACGGAATAGCAAAACTCAACGCATCCAACGAGATTCCCATCATCTACGGACTGCTGACCACAGAGAATATGGAACAGGCAAAGGACCGAAGCGGTGGAAAACTTGGAAACAAGGGTGACGAATGTGCTATTGATGCCATCAAAATGGCGAAATTCTAAATGAACAAAACTGTAATTAGGGAGCGGATAACTTATTCGCTCCCTATATTAATTAAATAAGGTATTATGAAATTCATATCATGGAATGTAAACGGACTGAGAGCTTGCGTAGGAAAAGGGTTCAGCGACATATTCAAACAACTCGACGCTGACTTTTTCTGCCTGCAGGAGACAAAGATGCAGGCTGGACAGCTCGACCTCGAATTTGAGGGCTATACATCGTATTGGAACTATGCCGACAAGAAAGGCTACTCGGGGACGGCTATATATACACGCCACAATCCGCTGAGCGTGACATACGGAATAGGTATCGACGAGCACGACCACGAGGGACGTGTCATCACATTGGAGATGGAGGAGTTCTATCTCGTGTGCGTGTATGTGCCGAATGCGCAGGATGGACTCAAGCGTCTTGACTACAGAATGACTTGGGAAGACGATTTCCTCGCATATATCAAGGCTCTCGACAAGAAGAAACCGGTGATAGTGTGTGGCGACCTCAACGTGGCACACGAGGAGATTGACCTGAAAAATCCCAAAACCAACCGTATGAACCCTGGATTCACCGACGAGGAAAGGGGTAAGTTTACAACATGGCTCAACAACGGATTCACCGACACCTTCAGACATCTGTATCCAGAACAGGTGACATACTCGTGGTGGTCGTACAGATTCAAGGCGAGGGAGAAGAATACAGGATGGCGTATAGACTATTTCGTGACATCAGAGAGACTCAACGAAAGAATAGCCGACGCAAAGATTCACACCGATATTATGGGCAGCGACCACTGTCCTGTGGAATTGGATCTGAAGTAAAAAAGTTGAAAAAAGTTAAAAATGGCATTTTTATTTACCCCATTTACTATATACTTTGTTATATATAATAGGTAATAACATAAAAAAAGAAATCAATGAAGAAGATAGCAACTGTATTAGTATTGCTCGTGGCTTCAGTGTATGCAATGGCACAGATGGCCGATCCCGTGCATTTTACATCAAAACTCGTGATGCTCGGGGGAGACGAGGCACAGATTGAGTTTTCAGCCAAGATAGATAACGGCTGGCATGTGTATTCCACTGGATTGGGCAACGACGGACCAATCTCTGCCACATTCAACGCATCGAAGATGGACGGTGTGAAAACTGTGGGAGGACTGACTCACAAGGGAAAGGAGATATCAAAGTTTGACAATATGTTCGGTATGAAACTGCGCTACTTCGAGGGTAGCGTGACGTTCATACAGAAAATCAAATTCACAAAACCCCAGTACTCTATCAACTGCTATCTGGAATACGGTGCATGCAACGACGAAACATGTATGCCACCGACATCCGTAGATTTCATAAAGAGCGGAAATGCACCCGCTGTGGCAAAAGACGCTGCTGACGATAAAGCCAACAATGCTGCCGCCGCAAATGCTGCCGCCACCGCCAGTGAAGAAGGAGCAACCGCAGAAGAAGGAGCCACCGTTAGCGGCGATTCCGTCGCCGCTTCTATGAATGTCGCCGCCCCCGATTCGGCTACCGCCGCCTCTCTCTGGCAACCGGTGATTAGCGACCTGAAGGCCTATGAGGCAGCCCCCACCGACTCCTCACTGCTATATATCTTCTTTGCCGGATTGATAGGAGGATTCCTCGCATTGCTCACCCCATGCGTATGGCCTATCATCCCCATGACAGTGAGCTTCTTCCTAAAGCGCAACAAAGAGCGCTCGAAGGCTATCCGCGAGGCTGTCACCTATGGTATATCTATCGTGGTGATATATGTGGTGTTAGGTCTGGTTGTCACACTGCTCTTCGGAGCAAGTGCCCTCAACGCCCTTTCCACTAATGCCGTGTTCAACATATTCTTCTGTCTGCTTCTTGTGGTGTTCGCAGCCTCGTTCTTCGGAGCGTTCGAGATAACACTGCCTTCATCGTGGAGCAACAAGATTGACGCCAAGTCGGAGAACACAAGCGGTATGCTGAGCATATTCCTCATGGCATTCACCCTCACACTGGTGTCGTTCTCATGCACTGGTCCTATCATCGGATTCCTGCTTGTGGCAGTGAGCACTCAGGGCAGCATCCTCGCCCCCACCATCGGTATGCTCGGATTTGCCATCGCCCTTGCCATTCCGTTCACTCTCTTCGCCATGTTCCCAAGTCTGCTGAAATCGGCACCGAAATCGGGAGGATGGATGAATGTGGTGAAGGTGGTATTGGGATTCATCGAACTCGCCTTCGCTCTGAAGTTCTTGTCGGTGGCCGACCTTGCCTATGGATGGCATATCCTCGACCGCGAGACATTCCTCGCCCTGTGGATAGTGATCTTCGGTCTGCTCGGAGTATATCTCTTGGGATGGCTCAAATTCCCGCATGACGACGAGGGCAATCGCACCAATGTGCCGCAGTTCTTCCTCGCAATGATTTCGTTGGCTTTCGCCATATACATGATACCAGGACTTTGGGGCGCTCCGCTCAAGGCTATCAGTGCGTTCGCTCCACCTATGAACACTCAGGACTTCAATCTCTACAAGGCATCGGTAGAGGCTAAATACCATGATTATGAGGCTGGTATGGCAGCTGCAAAGGCAGAGGGCAAACCAGTGATGATCGACTTCACAGGATTCGGTTGCGTGAACTGCCGCAAGATGGAGGCTGCAGTATGGACCGACCCGAAGGTGGCCAACATGCTCAATGAGAAATATGTGCTCATCTCCCTGTATGTGGATGACAAGACACCATTGGCTGAACCTATGACAGTGACAGAAAACGGACAGCAACGCACTCTGCGCACCGTAGGCGACAAGTGGAGCTATCTGCAGAGAGTGAAATTCGGTGCAAACACCCAACCGTTCTATGTGCTGATTGACAATGAGGGTAAACCACTCGCTGGATCGCGCTCATACGATGAGGACATCAATGCATATATCGATTATCTGCAGACGGGTATTGACAATTATAAAAAATAATATTGGACAGTAATAATTATTTTGGACAATGCTTGACAAGGAAACAAGAGACAGAATTATTGCTCTGATACACAAGGAAGTAGTGCCTGCCATCGGTTGCACAGAACCAATGGCGGTGGCATTGGCTACGGCACGCGCCAAGGAAGCTTTGGGCTCGCTGCCTGAGAGTATCGACGTGCTACTGTCGGCTAATATTCTGAAGAATGCTATGGGCGTGGGCATCCCCGGAACGGGAATGATAGGACTGCCTATCGCCGTGGCGCTCGGTGCAACTATCGGACGCTCGGAATACCAACTGGAGGTGCTGCGCGACCTTACTCCCGAATCACTTGCCGAGGGTAAGCTTTATATGCAGCAGCATAACATCAACATCAAACAAAAGGAAGGTATCGCCGAAAAACTATATATAGAAATCACATGCCATGCCGCCGACGGAAAGCAATCCAAAGCTATCATCTCAGGCAGTCATACCCGATTCATATATATCGAAAACGCTGACGGAAAGGTGGAACTGGAAGACAATTGCGACTTCCCCACCTCATCAGAGGAAGATGACATCCGCCTCAATCTTAAGATGGTGCACGAATTTGCCACTGAGGCTCCTCTCAACGAGATAATGTTCATATTGCAAACCAAAGACTATAACATGAAGGCTGCACAAAATGCCATCAAGGGCAACTATGGACATAACCTCGGAAAAACCATCGACCGACCGCTTGCCAAGGGAATCTTCGGCAACAGTATCTTCTCGCATATCATTGCCAAGACTGCATCGGCTTGCGACGCACGAATGGGCGGGGCGATGATCCCCGTGATGAGCAACAGTGGCAGCGGTAATCAGGGAATATGTGCCACCAACCCTGTGGTAGTGTATGCCATCGAAAACGAAAACACTGAGGAGGAACTGGTGAGGGCGCTGACTCTCAGTCATTTGACTGCCATATATATCAAGCAGAGCCTTGGCAAACTGTCGGCGCTATGCGGATGTGTGGTAGCATCGATAGGTAGCAGTTGCGGTATCACTTATCTCATGGGAGGCGACTATCAGCGTGTGTGCCACTCGGTGAAGAACATGATAGCCAACCTGACAGGAATGATTTGCGACGGAGCCAAACCGAGTTGCTCTCTGAAGATTTCATCGGGAGTGTCAACGGCAATATTGTCGGCATTGCTCTCGATGGAGGGCAAGTGTGTGACGAGTGCCGAGGGTATTATTGACGATGATGTAGATCAGAGCATACACAACCTTACGAGTATCGGTGCCGACGCCATGAGAGCCACCGACGACATGGTGCTCAACATCATGACCCACAAGGGTTGTTGAATTTTTCTCTTATAAATGAATAACATTGAAATCAAAGACTTGAGTATCGGATATGATGCTCATTCAAAAAAGATAAAAACAGTAGCCTCGCAACTCAACGGTCGCCTCAACGAAGGCAGACTGACTTGTCTGCTCGGAGCCAACGGAGTGGGAAAATCCACTCTGCTAAAGACTCTATCGGGATTTCTGCCCAAACTGCAAGGCAATATCCTCATCGGCAACAAGGATATCGAGGATTACAGCGACAAGGAACTGGCAAAGCTCATCGGAGTGGTGCTGACTGCCAAACCAGAAATCCAAAATATGACGGCAAGGGAAATGGTTGCTCTCGGACGTTCGCCTTACACTGGTTTCTGGGGGACTCTTGGCGAGGAGGACAACCATATTGTGGATAAGGCGATAGAGATGGTGGGCATAGAAGCCCTGGCACAAAGGATGATTAACACTCTGAGCGACGGCGAGAGGCAGAAAGTAATGATTGCCAAGGCTTTGGCTCAACAGACACCAGTGATATACCTCGACGAACCAACGGCATTCCTCGATTTCCCTAGTAAGGTGGAAATGATGAGACTGCTGAAATCACTGGCAAGAGAGACTGGAAAGATTATCTTCCTTTCCACCCACGACGTGAGTATGGCACTGCAACTGGCTGACGACGTATGGCTGATGGAAAGGCACGACAACAAGCGCACTCTCACCATCGGCACTCCCCGCTCACTGGCTGACGAGGGAATATTGCAGCGGTTTATCGAGGGCGAAGGAATATCATTCGACAGCAATACTCTCACTATTCACGTAGAGCCATAGAATATTACTTGCAATTGTAGTCCTATTTCCTTGCTCTGCGCGTGATAAGCGACACTGGCAGAGAGAATATCAATCCGATGGTGATGTTCATCGTCATGATGTTCAGCGCCGTCATTATCGGTGAGGTATTGGCAAACTCCTTCAATCCCTCCATCAATTGGTCGGCAGTCATGCCATAGGCCTGCATTGCCTGCTTCATCTCGGGCGACGAAAGCATCGAGGTGTATTCGCGCATGAGATAGCCGCCGTCGAGGAAGGCAAAATAAAGATATTGGGCAAGGGCAAAGAGCAATGATGCATAGAAGAACATCAATGCGTAATAGAGCATCGAGCGACGACCAGAGATTTCGCCATCCCTGATGTCATCGCGAAACTTTATCAGGCGCTTGGCGGCAAAAAACGGACTGGCAACGGCGAGGATGCCACCTACAAATCCTAACATCGGCGAACTGAGTCCACCAAGATAACAGGCAAAACTTGCTATCCACAAGATGCCTACATATGTTCCGTCAACACGGGCAAATGCCCTCAGTTGGATATATTCCTGTGTAGTCATTTATACAAAATATGTGTGTTTTCGGTTGCAAAGTTACTAAATATGGGGCACATATTCAAATAAAAATGAGAAAAAAGACATTTTTCGGGCAAAAAGTTTGCATAATCCAAAAAAAATGCCTACCTTTGCACCCGCTTTTCAGCTAAGACGGGCAAGTCTTACACGGCCAGCTCCCTTCGAATCCTCCAGGACGGGAACGTAGCAAAGGTAGTTGGTTGTAGCGGCGCGATGTGAGTAGCTTGCCCACCCGCCTCTTTAGCTCAGTTGGCCAGAGCACGTGATTTGTAATCTCGGGGTCGTTGGTTCGAATCCGACAAGAGGCTCAAAAAAGTTACCCAATTCACCAGTCTAAGAAGGGATGATTCCTCAAT
>JALFCW010000085.1 GCA_022771625.1 Prevotella sp. | reverse complement strand
TTGCCTCAAGTCGCATTGTGGGGTAAGGGGAAGGTATGCACAAATCGGACAAAATTCACGCTCATACTATCATGATGCATAGTGTTCAAGCTCTTTACTGCAATTGAGATTGCCATTGAGATTGCTTGCGGATTTTAGGTTGATAAAAAAAGTGGCTATAATAGCAAAAAAAGCGACTATTATTGCAAAAAAAAGCAACATTTTTTCGCACTTTCATAATTTTTTATTAATTTTGCAGCCAAAATTGGTAAAAAGATGAAATACGCTATTATAGCAGCAGGAGAAGGCAGCCGACTGGCTGCAGAAGGAATAGAGTTGCCGAAACCACTCGTGGAGGTTGACGGTAAGGCTCTGATTGACAGACTTATAGGGATATTTATGGACAATGGTGCCGAGGAGATTGTGGTTATATGCAATGATATGACCACACTAGTTCCTCGGCACCTTATTGATATACAGCGCGACGGGCTCAAGGGACGCCCTATCCCGCTGAGGTTTGTGGTGAAGAGCACACCGAGTTCGATGCACAGCTTCCATGAAATCAGTCAGTATCTCACCGACGGCACTTTCTGTCTTACCACAGTGGATACTATCTTCCGCGAGGAGGAGTTTAAGACCTACGTGGAGGAGTTGCAGAGGATGACCGACGAGGGCGAGGCCGACGGACTGATGGGAGTGACCGACTACATCGACGACGAGAAACCTTTGTATGTGGATGTGGATGAGGATATGACCGTAAAGGGATTCCTCGACAAGTCGGACTCGTGCAGGTTTATCTCGGGTGGTATATACGGATTGACTCCCAAGGCGATAGATACTCTCAATGGGTGTATGGAGCGTGGGGAGAGCAGAATGCGCAACTTCCAGAGGGCACTGATAAAGGATGGTTTGAATCTCAAGGCCTACAAGTTCTCGAAGGTGCTGGATATAGATCACAAGAGCGATATCGCCAAGGCTGAGGATTTCATTAAAGAAAAGATATGAAAAGAAGTTTTTCGGAGTTATTAAAAGCATCTTTCAAGTCGGAAGACACGGAGGAATGGCTTGACGTGCATTTCACAAGGCCAATAGGATTGGCTTTCGCATTGATGTGGGAGAAATTGGGCGTTCATCCCAATGCCATCACCATATTGTCGATATTCCTCGGAGCTGGAGCAGGATGGATGTTCCAGTATGACGATATTTTGTCGAACGTATGGGGAGTGGTGTTGCTGATGTTTGCCAATTTCTGCGACTCCACCGACGGACAGTTGGCCCGACTCACGGGCAAGAAGACGCTTGTGGGCCGTGTGCTCGACGGATTCTCGGGAGACGTCTGGTTCTTTGCAATATATGTCGCTATCGTGGTGAGGTTGTGGAACGAACCTATTCCTTTCCTCGGAGGGGCAACATGGAGTTTCTATATCTTTATAGTATGCGTCTGTGCAGGATTCCTGTGTCATTCTCCCCAATCGTCGCTTGCCGACTACTATCGACAGATTCACCTCTACTTCCTTTTGGGTAAGAAGGGGTCGGAGCTCGACGACTCCGCCACGCAGATGAAGAAATACGAGGAACTGACATGGACGGGCAATTTCATCGGAAAAATCTTCTATAAGAACTATGCCGCATATTGTCGCAGTCAGGAGAAACGTACTCCCAAATTCCAAGCGTTCTTCCGTGAGGTGAAGAGGAAATATCCTGATGCAGAACAGATGCCGCAGAGCCTCAGAGACGAATTCCGCAAGGGTTCATTGCCTCTGATGAAATTCACTAATCTGCTGACATTCAACTCTAGGGCAATCATCATATATATAACATGTCTCGCGGGCGTACCTTATATATATCCTATAATAGAGATAACCGTATTTACTGCGATGTATATGTATATGCACAAGAAACATGAGGAATTGTGTGATAGATTGAAAATTGAAGGTTGAAAATTGAAGATTGAAAATTGAAAATTGAAAAATGCGGAGCGAGCAATATTTTTGATGCTGATTGTGCTATTCCCTATGATGGGTATGGCACAACAGGACAGTGTGCTGTGGTATGACAGGGTGCATGAGCTCGATGAGGTAACTGTTGATAAAAAGCGCGAGCCATATAGCAGAAAGGACAATCCTGCGGTGGAACTGATGAGGAGGGTGATTGAGCATAAACGATTGACCGACCCCACAAAGAAAGACTACTGCAAATACGATACATATCAGAAACTCACACTCGCTCTCAACGACGTCACTCCGCAACAGTTGACAGAGGGCGCACTGTCGAAGATACCTGATATCATCAATCATATTGAGGCATGCCAGTTGAACAACAAACTGATTATGCCGGTGACTGTGTCGGAGACCGTGAGGCGAAACCTTTTCAGCGAGAAACCCTTACGCCATCAGAATGTGACTATAGGTGAGAGGTCGGAAGGCATAGACCAGCTCTTTCAGACAGGCCATGAGATGGTGAAGACGCTGAGAGACTTCTTTACGGATGTCAACCTGTATGAAGACAACATAAAACTGCTGAAGCAGAACTTCCTGTCGCCAATAGCATCGGGAGCCATCGCCTTTTATCGCTTCCACATCGTGGATACAGTGAGAGTGGGGCAGGAGAGGTGCATACATCTCGCCTTCGGACCGGACAACCAGAGGGACATGGGATTCAGCGGTGAACTCTACGTGATGGACGACACGACATACCAGCTGAGGCGTGCTGTGCTCACCATCCCCCGACAGAGTATCGTGAATCATATCGACAATATCAAGATATGGCAAGAGTTTGAGGCATTACCATCGGGCGAGATGGTGCTTGCTTCTGACGACATGATGATTGAGATGAGTCTTGCCGACGTGTTTGCCAAAACGGTCATATTAAGGACTACACGATATTCGGGATATTCATTCGAACATATTCCTTCGGCATACTTCAGCAACAGGTTGAAGCAAAACGAAGAGCAAAGGGCAAAGGAGCGCGATGACAAGTTCTGGAATGAATACCGGAGAACGCGACTCACATTCAGTGAGCAACGTATGGGGATGTTCGTGGATAACCTATGGCAGTCGTCACCGGCATTGCGAACGATAGGGACGGCTGTGAAGGTGATGGTGGATAATTATATCGAGACGGGCAAACCGAGTCTGTTTGATATAGGACCTGTACTTTCTACTGTATCAGTCAATTCCGTAGATGGTCTTCGACTAAGAATAGGCGGACGAACGACAAAGGCCTTGAGCCGACATATACAGATAGAAGGTTATTATGCACACGGATTCAGAAGCAAGGCCGACTATTGGAGTGCCACCGTGAGGAGTCACGGATTCTCGCTCTCAGCGGCAAGGGATATATGCTATCCTTCCGACCCGCAGATGCCTACTGACAAGGATAATTTCTTTGCGGCATGGAAATGGGGCGACGACTCGAAGATGATGGCATACAACAGGCAACAGTTGGCATACGAACATGTCTTGCCTTCAGGACTTAATCTGTCGGCTGCGATTAAGAGAGAAACATACGAAGGTAGAGGTTCGCTCGAATTCGACAAGATAAAGACAACCGAGTTGCGGTTGGCACTCGAATATAAAGGATGGATGGTGAGCCATGCTGTGGGTATCGACGGATTATTAGGTGGCGAGTGGAGATACAACACCACCGAGATGAGATGGAGACAGAAGACATCACTGAAGACATGGGGCACACTCCGCTCTGACATAAGAGCGGGAGTGGAGTGGGACGGAAAACCCTGGCCGCTGCTCTTTATGCCTGCTGCAAACATATCCTATCTGGCGCAACCGCTCACCTTCGCACTCATCGACAATATGGAGATGACGAGCGACAGATATGCCAGTGCGATATTCGACTGGGACATCAACGGAAGGGTGTTCAACCGCATACCATTGCTCAATCGACTGAAACTGAGAGAGTATCTGAGCCTCAGAACATGGTGGGGGCATGACAAACCATATGTTGAGGCTGCAGTGGGAATACATAACATACTGTCGTTCTTGCACGTGGAATACGTGAGACGACTCAACTATATATCCGGATTGCCCTCGGCAAATAAACAAGGAGTAAGAATAAGGGCAGAATTTAAATTTTGAGAGAGATGACGATTTTTTTAGCAGACAACCAAGACATTACCAGGGCTGGAATACAATTCCTGGCAGAAAAGACAATCCACGGTTTTGAGTTCGTCCGCACTGAGGATAAAACAGAACTTGTAGAACAGTTGAAACTACAGCCAGAGGCGGTTGTGGTGCTCGACTATACCATGTTTGACATGAACGATGTTGAGGAACTACAGATATTCTACGACCGATTCCCAAAGGTGCAGTGGATATTGTTCAGTGTAGATCTGTCGCTGGATTTCGTGCGAAGGGTGGTGGCTATGGGAGGCAGGATAAGCATTCTGCTGAAGGAATCGTCGGCTCATGAGGTGAGGGAGTGCATACAATATGCCTCAAACGGCAGAAGATATATCTGCCAACGCATGACGGAGATTATGCTTGCACCTAAAGAAACATCAGTGGAAGACGATGTGAAACTCACACCCACCGAGACGGAAATCCTTAAGGACATAGCAATGGGTATGACTACAAGGGAAATTGCAGAGAAGAGATTCTCGAGTTTCCATACGGTGAACACTCACCGCAAGAATATATTCAGAAAACTTGGGGTGAACAATGTGCATGAGGCTACTAAATATGCTCTCAGGGCTGGACTCATTGATTCGGCGGAATACTATATTTAAATTAGGAAACGAAGTTCGAAGAAGTCAATTAAATAAAAAAATTAGAGCTGTCTCGCGACAACTCTAATTCCAACTTTTCTAACTAACTTATTATCAACTATTCATTACTCATTCTGATTTCCGGGTGCAAAGTTACGCATATTTTTCTTTGAATAATTCAAAAAATGCTAAAAAACGCACGTAAACGATTGCGTTTAAGAGATTATTTTGTAATTTTGCAATCAATAAAATTAAAACCTAAAATAAGATGGAAGTAAAAAGACACAGAACCTCATTGAAAGACCTCGCACAGGAACTCGGAGTCAGTATTGCCACTGTAAGTCGTGCATTGAGAAATAGTCCGGAAATAGGACAGGAGATGCAGACGAGGGTGAAGGAATTGGCAAAGAAGCTGAACTATCGTCCTAATCCCTTTGCGAGAAGTCTGAGACACGAAGCACCAAAAATTATCGGTGTTGTCGTGCCGAATCTTGTCACACACTTCTATTCTGCAGTCCTCGATGGTATTGAGGACGAGGCCGCCAAGGCCGGTTATTCTATTATCAGTGCAAATAGTCATGAGGACTGTGCCATTGAGGCGCAGGCTATCGACAACTTCATAAGTATGCATGTGGAGGGTATTGTGGCTTGTCTGGCCCAAGACACAACCGACTATTCCCACTTTGAGGAAATAGCTGATATGGGTATCCCTCTTGTTTTCTTCGGCCGTACTTGTCTCACCGACAAATTCTCATCCGTAACCGCCAATGGTGACGAGGCTGCCCAGATGGCAACCAATCACCTCATCGAGACTGGAAGCAAGAGGATAGCCTTCATCGGAGGTCCTAATCATCTCGACATGGTGCGCAGGCGTAAGCATGGATACCTTGAGGCTCTAAGGGAACATCGCATACCAATCGACCGAGAGATGGTGGCTTGCGGAAAGATCGACTATCAGGTGGCACTCGATGCCGCCAAGAATCTGCTTAGCCGTGAAGACCGTCCTGATGCTATTCTCGCCTTTAATGACATTATCACCTTTGCCGCATTTACTGCTATCAAGGAGATGGGACTGAGAATCCCCGAGGATGTGGCACTCATAGGATTCACCGACGACCTGCATGCAGCATATGTCACACCCAAGATGTCGGCTATAGAAGACCAGTCGCACAATATGGGAGCAAAGGCATGTGAGTTGCTCCTCAAGTCGATCAATGGCGACAAAAAAATATATAAGGAGATTGTTCCGCAGAAATTGGTGATACGTCAGACATCTGCGAAGAAATAGCAATACGTGTAGAATTTACACTATGCTATTTATGTATATAATTTGATAAATTGGTACTTTTTTAGCTATGATTTTACATTTTAATACCAAAAAATAACATTTTAGCAGTTGGGATTTAGTAAAAGTATGTATCTTTGCACTCGGAATAAAAACCAAAAGAACATATTGTTTAACTAAAACCATTGTTGCAATGAGTAAAAAAACTCTTGATTACAGCCAGCATGCCTGGTTATGTAAAATGATGTTGACGGCAATACTATTCGCCTTGCCGCTCATGTCATTCTTTGGTTCAGCAACATTGTCGGCAAAGACAGTTACGGGTGTCGTAACATCTGCCACAGACAATGAACCGCTGATCGGTGTTACCGTCAAGGTGGAGGGTTCTTCAACAGGAACCATTACCGACTTCGACGGAAAGTATTCAATCAATGCCAATCCCGGACAGACAATCGTCTTCTCCTACATCGGTTTCGTGTCGAAATCGGTGAAGGTGGGTGCTGCAAACACTATCAATGTGCAGTTGCAGGAAGATTCGAAGTCATTGGAAGAGGTGGTAGTCATCGGTTACGGTACGATGAAGAAAAAGCTCGTAACTGGTGCAACGACACAGTTGAAGGGTGACGACATCCAGAAACTGAACACGACCAATCCATTGGCTGCTATGCAGGGACAGACTCCCGGTGTGAACATCGTATCTACTTCGGGTCAGCCTGGAGCTTCCATGAGTGTCACTATCCGTGGTCTTGGTACTGTGGGCAACTCTCAGCCCTTATACCTTATTGATGGTATAGGTGGCGACATCACAACCCTTAACCCTGCCGATATCGAGCGTATCGACGTGCTCAAGGATGCAGCCTCGGCTGCCATCTATGGTGCTCAGGCTGCCAACGGTGTCGTTCTTGTTACTACCAAGAGCGGTAAGGAAGGTCAAGGCAAGATTACTTATGACGGATATGTGGGTTGGCAGACTGTTGGAAGAAAGTTTGACATGCTCAACGCGCAGGAGTATATGACTATTATGGATGAGGCTCGCCTCAATTCAGGAATGTCGCCTGTTGACTGGGCTTCGCTTAACGCTATCCACGATGCCAATGGTAATGTATATGATACCGACTGGATTGACCAGGCTATCAACGATGGTGCTATCACTACAAGTCACAGTCTTGCCTTCACTGGCGGTTCAAAGACTTCTACATACGTCATCTCGGGCGGTTATACCGGTCAGGATGGTGTTATCGGTGGTTCGGAGGTCAGCAACTATCGTCGTTTCAACTTCCGCGCCAACTCGGAGCACAAGATGTACAACGGACTTGTTACTATCGGTGAGCGAGTAAGCTTCGTATGGAAGAACCAGAGAGGTATGGGTACTGGTAATATCTGGAACAACAACCTCCGTAGCGCATTCTCTTCTTCGCCTATTCACCCTGTTTATGATGCTAATGGCGAATATGCAAACACAATTAATTCCGATTGGAATGTAAACGACGGCAACCCCTACGGAAACATGATGGTCAACCGCTTTAACCAGACAAAGGGCGGTTCGCTTGATGCAAATGTATATATGCAGATCGAACCTATCAAGAACTTGAAAATCAAAACTGTATATGGTATCAGCTATGGTACATCCGACTATCGCTCTTACTCTCCTATCTATCAGTTTACTCCGCAGTCGGCTTCCACTAATACCAGCGTAAACCAAAGCAATGGTCACGGTCTTTCAATGGTGTGGACAAACACTGCTCAGTATGATTTCACTCTGAAGGGTGGTCATGACATCTCTGCTCTTATCGGTTCGGAATGGTCGCGCTATAACGGTAGCAGCACTGGTGGATACAACGACAGCCTTATCCCTGGATTTAGCGATTGGGAACATGCATTCCTCAACAATACTAATGGAACCGACAATAAGAGAGTGAGTGGTGCTCCATACGATGAGACCCGCGGAATGTCGCTCTTCGCACGTCTTGGTTGGTCGTGGAAAGACCGCTATATGCTCAATGCCACTATTCGTGCTGATGAGTCATCTAAGTTTGCTCCTGGACATCGTTGGGGTTATTTCCCATCAGTGTCTGCTGGTTGGACAATCTCTGAGGAGAATTTCATGAAGAACACCAAGTCATGGCTCGACTTCTTGAAACTCCGCGTCAGCTGGGGACAGGTGGGTAACGCCAATATCAACTGCTACCAATATCTAGCTCCTGTGACAACCACTAATATTAACTATAACTTTGGTACCGATGCTGGACAGACAGGTTGGTCAACAGGTTCTTATCCAAGTCGCCTTGCAAATGAAGGTGTTAAGTGGGAGACATCTGAGCAGTTGAATGTGGGTATTGATGCCCGCTTCATCAACAGTCGTCTTTCATTGACTGCCGACTGGTATATCAAAAAGACCAAGGACTGGCTCGTTCAGGCTCCAGTATTGGCAACTGCCGGAACACAAGGTCCTGTAATCAACGGTGGTGACGTGAAGAACACCGGTGTGGAACTTGGTCTTACATGGAATGACAACATCGGTAAGGACTTTACCTATAGCATTGGCGGAAACTTCGCATACAACCATAATGAGGTGGGAAGCATTCCTACCGAGGATGGTATCATCCATGGTGCAAGCAATCAGATTTACTCGAATGCCGAGGAGTTCTATCGCGCCGAGAACGGACACGCTATTGGTTATTTCTGGGGATTCAAGACAGCTGGTATCTTCCAGAATCAGCAGGAAATCAACGACTGGATTGCTGCCGGTAATGGTGTGCTGCAGTCGAATGTGCAGCCTGGTGACACTAAGTATGTAGATATCAACCACGATGGAGCCATTAACGCATCCGACAAGGTTGACCTTGGCAACGGACTGCCGAAATATACCTTCGGTTTCAATCTGACCTTGGGTTATAAGGGCTTCGACCTCAGTGCCAACTTCACCGGAGCTGCTGGTTTCCAGATTGCACAGAGCTATCGCGACCCCAACTCATCACAGGGTAACTACAGCAAGGCAATACTCGACCGCTGGACTGGAGAGGGAACAAGCAATTCTACACCGCGCGTGACTTACGGTGACGTGGGTAACTGGCAGTTCTCAGACCTCTATCTGCAGGATGGTGACTATATCCGTTTGCAGAACCTCACTTTAGGTTATGACTTCAAGCGTCTTATCTCATGGAAGGGAATCTCCAAGTTGCGTCTCTATGTACAGGCACAGAATCTCTTCACACTTACCAAGTATGACGGAATGGATCCCGAAATCGGTTCTTATAACGGAACCAACGGCAACAGCAGTGATTCTTGGGTATCGGGTGTAGATATGGGTTACTATCCTCATCCACGCACATTCCTCGTAGGTATGAACATTGCTTTCTAATTAGGAATTAGAAATTAAAGAATAAAAGAATTAAAAAATTAAAGTTCTTATGAAGACAAAACATATATTATTATATAGCGCATTGGCTGTAGCTGGTATGGCAGTGACATCGTGCTCAATGGACACGGAGTCGAAGACGAGTCTCAACGAAGAGACTGCATACCGCAACACCGAAGCTATCGAGATGGCTCTCGTGGGATGCTATGATGGATGGCAGCGCACCATCAGTAGTGAGGAGATAGGTGTATATATGCTTGCCGAGTTCTGCTCCGACCAGGCACATGCCGGTCTTGGTTTCTCGGATGCCAAAAACTACAATGCACTCGACCAATTCGACCTCTCCGTCGCACCTTCATACAACAACCTTTTCAACACCGACTGGATAAACTATTATTCAGCTATCTTCCGCTGTAACAAGGTTATACAGTCGGAGAATACCACCGACTGGGCTGGTGACGAGTCAGCCAAAGGACGCGTTATCGGTCAGGCCCGCGCATTGCGTGCTATCTTGTATTTCGACCTCGCCCGTATGTTCGGCGATGTGCCTCTCATCACTGTTCCCACAGAGGAGAACCTGCCCCGCACAGCAGCTGCTGAGGTATATAAGCAGATATTCGAGGATTTGAAATATGCGGCAGCCAATATTCCTGCTGATGCATTCCCTCTTGATAGCCGTGCCTCAAATGACGGACGTATCACTAAATATGCTGCCGAGGCCTTGATGGCTCGTGTGTACCTATATTATACTGGCTACTATGGACAGGAAAATGAAGGTTGCACCAAGCAGGAGGCTATCGATGCCCTCAACGACGTGATTGACAATGGCGGTTATGAGCTTGAGGCAAACTATGCCGACCTCTTTATGCCGGCATGTACTACCGATGGTTCTAATGGTGGTGCTTACGCATGGAACACCACATTCAAGGGTAAGTACTATGATGGCAGTGGATGGGTGAGCGACATCTCCAAGGAGGTTATCCTCAACCTTAAGTTTGCCGCTACTGCCGATTATAACGGCAATGCCGACGGAAACGTATTCCAGGTGTATCTCGGTCCTCGCAACAAGAGTGCTACAAGCGTGAATATTGCTTCAGGATGGGGTGCATGTCCGGTGACAAAGGCCTTTGTTGATACTTACAAGGAAGACCCCCGCTTCAGTGCTTGCGTATGGAGTTGCGCCGATGCAGGGTTTGCTGCTGATGTCAACGACTCATACGAATATACAGGTTATTACACCCGCAAGTATGCCCCAATGTGCTTCTCCGACGGTACACGTCAGGAGGTGGGATTCCAGCTTGGCGAGCAGCACATGAACATCACATATTATCAGGACTGGACAGTGATGCGCTATGCCGACGTACTGCTGATGCACTCAGAACTCACAGGCACAAATACTGGTCTGAATATGGTGCACCAGCGTTCATGCCCCGGTGAGTCACTCTCTTACAGCATTGAGAATATCCGCAAAGAGCGCGCCATCGAGTTTGCCTTCGAGGGTATCCATTTCTGGGACATCATGCGCTATGAGAAGGACGGTGCTTACGCCGGACGCGCTATAGCAGCTGCTCAGAACGGAGCCAAGGTGATAAATGGTGGTGTGGAGACAACTACATCATTCAAGGTAGATAACTTCACAGCCAAGAAGGGTCTGATGCAGATACCTAATACTCAGATTACTCTTTCGGGTGGTGTTCTTACTCAGAATGCCGGATGGTAATTCTTAATTCTATTGAGAAATTAAAGAATTAAAATAATTAAATATTTAGATATTAAAGTTCATTTCTTATGAAACTGAAAAAGATATATTCAATGATGGCAGGAGCCGCAATGATGCTGGCTGCTTGTTCGCCGGATGACTTCGGATTCGGTGCCGCTCAGTATTCGAGCGACGACCTGAAATGTCCGGACGCCTATACCGTGACGATCGACGGTAACTATGTGACCCTCGAGTCGAAGCTCAAGGGCTGCACTCCATTGTGGGTGACTCCCAACGGACGCTCGCAGGAGCAGAAATTTACTATTGGTCTGCCTTTCGCAGGTGACTATGAGGTGACTCTCGGTGCTGAGACCCGCGCAGGAGTAGTGTATGGTGACCCATATCAGTTTAATATTCCACAGAACGACTTCTCGCAGCTCGAGGCAAAGATATGGGAATATCTTGCCGGTGGAGTGGGCAAGAGCAAGAAGTGGGTGCCATGTAATGGTGACTATGGTATCGGACGTTGCACCGGTCCTGTGATGTATGGTAATCCCGATGATACAAGAAACGACGGTTCGGGTTCTACCGACTTCGTTTTCGGTAGCGACAATTGGGCACCTAACTGGGATCCAGGTTTCCAGTCATGGCTCATTCCTGCCGACGACCCATATATGGCTTCGTATATGGAATTTGGTCTTGACGCACAGAACGGATGTACTGCAAAGGTGTTCCGCAACGATGGTAATGGTGGTACGATGATGAATGGTAAGTTCAATCTCAACGTGAGCGACCTTACACATCCCACTATTTCGTTCTCTGACTGCTATTCACTGCACAATGCAGCTTTTGATGAGGTTTGCTCCAACTATACACAGGATGTGAAAATCATAGAGTGCACACCTTATCTCTTGCAGATTGCTACAATGCGTACTAATAGTGAAGGTCCATGGTGGATTATCTGGAACTTCGTATCGCAGGAGGTTATCGACACCAATGGTGAGTGCATTCCTAAGGAAGAAAGTGGACTCATCGAGAAGACTGAGCCTCAGTTGCCTACATTCAGCAACCTCACTACCGACCTGTTCACTACTGAGATCAATGGTGTGACATACGTGGGCAACCAGATGACATTCATCATCAACGATGAGACTCCTTACGATTGGATGTGGTGGAACGGTTCACCGTCAATATCTGCATGGGAGAGTGTTACTAAGGGTGACTACACCACCAACTGGGCTCCTGCATGTGATGACGAGATTGGTGACTTCGAACTCATTATCTCTCGTGCTTCTGACGGCAGCTACAACTATGAGTGTGGCGACAAGTCGGGTAAGGTGACTATCGCCGATGGCAAACTCACATTCGACGATGAGATTACTATCCTTACTGCAAGCAACGATACACGTACTGTTTCCGTGACAGGAACAGAGTTCGTGGTACTCGCATGCGAGCCCAGTGAGGCTATGACTATCGGTGTTCCTGCATCTAAGGACGAGAAGGGTAATATCGACTCTTATCTCGTGGCAACACTCAACTTCAAGAAGATTGAGACAGGAGCATCAGGTCCTACCGTAGTGCCTCTCAACACCAACTACGGTGACGAGGGAATATCATGGACAGAGAATGGTTGCGTGCGTCTCGGATTCCACCACTATGGTGATGGCGGTATCGGTATCTTCAAGGATGCAGCAAGCGTGAAACTGAAGAAGAACCAGACTATTAAGGTGACATTCAAGCTCAAGCCTGGAGTCATCACATGGAGCAAGACTCCTAAGTGTGCCCTTATCGACAACAATATCAAGAAAACATGGGAGCCTGGATGCTTCGACCTTGATGATGCAGTGACAGTGAATGTTGACGGCGAGACCACCGTCACACTTACCAACACCACTGGTGCTACACAGAAATTCACTTCCACTTGTCTCGACCTCTCAATCCAGTTAGACGGATTTGGAGAAGGTGACTACACTGATATGTTCGAGAGTGTAACATGTGTCATCGAGTGATATTGTGACTAAGAATTATAAAATGTAAATTCTTAAACAAGAAGATAAAATGAAAAATAAAATATTATTTAGTATTATGGCGTTCGTCCTTGGCTTCTGCTTTACGGCATGTAGCGACGACGTTGATTACGGGATTAACACCACCCCGCTGCTGAAGGACGGTTCGGTTGTCACTGGCTCTGCCGACGTGACATCCACCTCTGCCACTTTGCATGGTACAGTTGCTGGTCTTGACGGACAGGCAACAAGTGCATACGTGACAGGATTCTACTATGGTTTGTCTCAGGACAATCTGTCGGAACGTGTGGTGGCTCCTTCCAGCACATCGTTCGAAGTCTCTATCTCGGGTATGCCGGGAACGGTATATTACTATCAGGCCTTTGTCACTCTTCAGGGTAAGGTGACATACAAGGGAGAAGTGAGCAGCCTCACACTCACCGACTCGAAGGCTGTGACAGGTGATTATCAGGATCTGACTGCCAACAGTGTGAAACTGTCAGGACAGATTCAGCAGTTGCCTGCAAATGCTGAGGTGGGTATCGTTGTGTCGGGTGTTCCTGGTGACGAGCGTGTTCGTGCCGGTGTGCGCATCCCTGGTGTTCTTGGTACTGATTACAGTATTGAGGCTCTCGGTCTTGTTCCTGCCACAACATATTATTATGCAGCTTATCTTGACCTCGGTCAGGGTGTGGTATATGGTGAGACCAAGGAATTCACCACTCCCGCCAAGGAATTTGACGTTGACAACGACCTCGTTGACCTCGGTCTCTCTACCAAGTGGGCAAAGTGTAATATCGGTGCCAACTCGGAGACTGAGTTAGGTGCTCTCGTAGGTTTCGGTGATCTCACTGGTTACAACACCAGCATCAATCCCGAGGATTATGCTTCACGCGATATTTATAAGTCAGCACAGGATATTGCCAACAAGGTTACTGATGGCAAGACTACTATTCCTACTATTGCCGAATATGAGGAACTCTTCCGTTGCTGCAAGGTTGAATGGATAGAAAAAGAAGGAGTGGGCGGATATCAGTTCACTGGTCCTAACGGCAACTCTATCTTTATGCCTGCTGCCGGTTCGCGCACTCAGGGTACTACGGCAAGTGTAGGTACCGAAGGTCGCTATCTCTCTGGTTCAATCAATGCCACCGACCCACAGTTCGCCATGAGCTACCTTTTCAATCAGGGTGGCAATGCCCGTTCTACCACTCCTGTATATCAGGCACTTGCCGTTCGTCCTGTATCAGTGGCAAAGAACATACCGTTTGACAAGTCCTTGCTCTGCAAGACATGGGAAATCGACCTCACCCTCGATGGTGAGTATCAGGTATTCCCTGGCCCTTCATACTTCTATGGAACTGACGATTCATGGCGTACGGTGACAAATGGCGAACCTGTCGTAGGTGACTCTTGGTGCTGGGATGCCGACTTTGCCGGCAACTCATGGGCTGTAGGTGGAAGTGCCGCTAACTGTCAGGGTTCTATCACCTTCAATGAAGATGGAACTGTAGTTGTGAAGCATGTGGATGCCGATGGTAAGGAAACAACAGAGGAAGGTACATACACCGTGGATGAGGCAAACAAGACCATCACCCTCGAAGGTGCCAACTGTCTTGCTCCTTCTAACTTCGCTCCTGGATATGTTGACGACTTGAAGAACAACATCAAGATTCTCTCGCTCACCGACAAGTCATTGCAGTTGGGCGTTCTCCGCACCGATCCTTCACAGGGCGCATGTCTGTTGAGTATCAACATGGTTCCGCAGTTGGAGAAGTATGGATATAAGGCTACTCTGAATTGCTATGGCCAGAAGCCTGGAGGCGGCGAGCCTTCCGACGCATGGGCTGGAGCTACAGTGACAGTGGCAGGTGGACAGACAGGTACATACACTGTTACATTCAATGCTGCCGAGCCTCGTGCTTACGGACAGGTATATGTTCTTGATATCGAAGGATTTGCAGCAGCCTATCCCAATGCTTTCGTCAAGATTGATACCCTTAAGGCTGATGGCAATGTTATTCCATTTGATGCAAACAAGTTCTATTATGGTGACATTGAGAACAATGGCAAGTATCGCGTTGAGATTGCAAACATCTGGGGTTGCGGACATAACGATGGTTGGAATGGATTGAAGGACACTCCGTTCCATCCCGGAGGTGGCGAGACCACCGAGGAGACAGCCCTTGCCTTCAACTCCACCTTCGAGGTGACATTCACCATCGTTTCTCTCGATACCAACCTCGAATTCACTGCAAAGCAGACTGCCGTAGGACTTGAGCCAGGATGGGCTCAGCCTGGTAACTGGGGCAAGGAGAATCCAGGAGCCATTAAGGTGGTGAAGGATAACTTCCAGTATAAACTTGCTTCAACTTCCGATTTTAGTATGCTTCTCGACGTGGATGCCGACTGTGATGGCGCAGGTCCTGCTAACGGTGCTGTTTGTCTTGTGGATATCGTGGACATCCGCAAATACTTCTCTGGCTTCTCTGCTGAGTTAAAGTCGGTAGTCAATGACGGAGTGAATATTCCGTTTGATGCTTCGAAGATTCTCTATGGTGACATTGAGAATAATGGAAACTTCCGTGTTGAACTCCACAATATTTGGGGTAGTGGCACTGCTGCAGCTCCTGCATTCGACGGTGAGACACAGGTGGAAGGCAACAACTGCGTGCTTTCACTCGGCTATCAGAAGTCATGTAAATACACCATTGGTAACTTCTCTACCGAGCTGTTTGCAAAACCTTGGTAATTCTTGTATTATAAATTAGAAAATTAAGAAAGTATGAAAAAAATATCATCATTATTTCTGATGCTCTTTGCCATGAGCGCAGTGATGTTGTCGGCATGTAGCGACGACAGTAACCCCAATCCATTGGCAGACAGCAAAGGTACACTCAACATCACTCCCGCCGAACTCGCGTTCGGTGTGGATGGTGGTGATGCCGTGTTCACAGTAGATGGCGGAACTGCTTTCGTGAGATCTGAAGCAGACTGGATTTCTGTAGCCCGTATATCAGGTGACAAGAAATCATCTTCTTTCTCTGTAGTATGTGCAAAGAACACAAGTGAGGAGCGCCAAGGCACTATCCTTGCCAACCTTGACGGTGCCTTTGACCGCATTGTAGTGACTCAGGCTGGAAAGATAGTAAAGCCAGAGGAGACTTACACCTTCCGTACTGCCAAGGAAATTGCCGCAGAGATGTATCCCGGATGGAACCTCGGTAACACTCTTGAGGCTTCGGGCGATGGTGTTGCAGCCGAGACTGCATGGCAGAATACCAAAACAACACAGGAGGTTATCGACTTTGTTAAGGCAAAGGGCTTTAAGTCGGTACGTATTCCTTGTTCATGGTATATCCACTCTACCAATGGCAAAATCGATGCCGCATGGTTGGAGCGCGTGAAAGAGGTTGTGGACTACTGTATGAATGCTGGTCTATATGTGGTGCTCAACGACCACTATGATGGTGGTTGGATTGAGGTAGAGGGATTCTCTAAGACTGCAGATAAGTATTCTAAGGTTGACGAAACCATTATCAGCGAGAAGTCAACAATGCTTAAGACACTTTGGACACAGATTGCCAATGCCTTCCAGAACTATGATGAGCATCTGCTCTTCGCTGGTTTGAACGAGCCTTTCCAGAATTATAATCTCTTTAATGGTAAGGATGCCGAACTCACACCGATACTTCTGACCTATAATCAGGCATTTGTGGATGCAGTGCGCGCTACCGGTGGTAACAACGCACAGAGAACACTTGTTGTTCAGGGTCCGTCAACCGATATCACACTTGCCACAAAGGATGCATTCACTCTGCCTACTGATGCCGCTGAAAAGCGCTTGATGGTTGAGGTGCACTTCTATAACCCATGGAGCTTCGCAGGTCAGGAAGACGATGGAGCAACATGGTTCTGGGGTAAGGGCAATATAGGTTCAAGTCATAATACCACATACAACAAGGACGAGGACTCCATTAAGCCTCTTATAGAGAGTCTTAACAAGAAATTCTATGCCAACGGTGTGCCTGTTATTTTGGGTGAGTATAGTGCCCAGTGGCGCGAGATTGGTGATGAGCAGGCTATTCACGACAATTCAGTGAAAGCATGGTTTAAGGAGGTTACTGCTCAGTCAATCAACAATGGTGTGATACCAATGGCATGGGACATCAACTACACCAACCGTGGTGGTACTAAGGGTACAATGACAATCCTCGACCGCTCAAATAAAACTATTTTCAATCAGCCTGCTTA
>JALFCW010000058.1 GCA_022771625.1 Prevotella sp. | reverse complement strand
TACAGCTTGATACATGCCTCGAAGTAGAATCCCTCAAGCCAAGGCCATGCCGTGCCCTGATGGTAGGCATAGTCGCGCTGTGTCTGCTGACCCACGTACATCGGATTATATCCACCACTCTTAGGAGACAGCGAGCGCAATCCCTTTGGTGTCAACAGTTCACGAGTACAGATGTCAAGCACGCTTCTCTTCTGCTCCTTGCTGAGCGGAGAATAGTCGAATGCCACTGCAAACACCATATTCGGACGCACACTCCAGTCAACCATATTGCCATCTACATAGTCGTAGAGATAACCATATTCGTTGAGGAATGTATTTACAAACGACTCTCCAGCCACGTCGGCAAGGTCGTTGAGTTCGGCTGCCTCGTCGGCACGTCCGTTATCTGTGGCAATAGAGGCACAGAACTTAAGAGCATTATACCACAATGCATTAAACTCCACAATGTATCCCGAACGCGGTACAACCGGACGTCCGTTGGCTGTGGAGTTCATCCATGTCACTGCTTTGTCGCGACCGTCGGCATAAAGCAAACCGTTGTCGTCGAGGCGCAGATTGGGATGATTGCCATCTATAATATAATGTATAATGTCCTCAAGAAGCTTGCCATACATCTGCGAGCACTTGTCTCTACCTGCCGACTTGGCATACTGCTGGATTGCCCATACTGCCCACAGGGGCACGTCGGGTTGCTCCATCTCGTAGATCTTTGCAGTGATGGGCTTTCCTTCCATAAACTCCCTCAGTCCCTTCTCGGCAGTCTTCATCACCAACTCAAAATAGTCCTGCTCGTCGATGGCGAGAGTAAGACCGGGCAAGGCGATGAACGTGTCGCGAGCGCGGCACTTAAACCACGGATAACCGGCAAGAAGATAACGGTCGTCATTCTTCTCGCGCTTGTGGAACTGGTGGGCAGCATTCACCAAGCAATGGAAGAAGTTGTCGCGAGGTGAACGGGCCTCAACCTCCTTCTCAAACAAAGAACGAAGTGTTGTCGTCTTTATCTGCGAAGTAGAAGCCGAGAACACGACGCTCTCACCCTTCTTGATGTCCAACTCGAAATAGCCTGGTACATAGAGGTCCTCATTTGAGGCATAGCCACGTTCCTGCTCCTTCGGATATTCCACTCCACGATACCAATCGGGATGGAATACGAACTCGTTTTTCTTGCTAAACTGCATGTAGAGGAACGGATAACCTGCATACATCTTTGTACGAATACCATTGTCAACCTCTTCGTAGGCACGACTAGCCGTCGAGTTCTCATGAGTGAACTGGCGGACACTCCTGAATGCCAGGAATGGACGGAAACGGAGAGTGGTGGCAGAATGGGCATCGACGAGGGTATAACGAATCAGAATGCGATCCTCGTAGTGCTGGAATACCACTTCTTTTTTTAGAATAACTCCGCCTACACGATATACGGTTGTAGGCACTTTGTCACAATCGAACTCTCGTATGTACTTGTGACCTTTGGGACTGTAATTGTTTCCCTGATACTTGTGGAGACCGAGATTAAACTCCGCCCCGTGCTGGATAACAGTTGGGTCGAGCGACGACAGAAGAACATGGTTCTCGTCGTCAAGTTCGGGAACAGGCACAACCAACAGACCATGATACTTGCGAGTATTACAGTCAACGATGGTCGAACAGGAGTAAGCACCCGAACGATTCGTCCTAAGCAGTTCCTTGTGGAGGCTTTCCTCAAGGTTTGTCATTACAGCTTTTTCAAATCTTAAATAACTCATAGATTCCTGCTATTTGGTACAATTAGTTAGTTTCACACGTCCAAAAGTACTCATTTTTATTCATTTGACCAAACAATTCCTCGATTTTTTTCAAAATATACCAATTTTTTTATGTTTTTGACATAGTTTTTGCGGTATTTCTTTTGTTATTGTAGGATTTTTTGTACTTTTGCAACGTGAAAAAGACCAGATTGTTTTAGAGATGAATGATAACCAAAGATACAACAAACTCCATGTTGCGCAGTCGATGACGGGCCTTTGGGACTCCATGAGGGATGACGAAAAAAAGTACTTGGTTGATAGTATTGTTATTTGTAAATACAGCAAAAACGAGGCCATCTATAACGAGGATGAAGACCCTAAGTTTCTCCTTTACGTCCTTGATGGAAAGGTAAAAGTCTATAAGACCGGAATGGCTGGCAAGCAGCAAATAGTAAGGATGATCAAGCCAAAGGAAATGTTTGGCTATCGTGCCGCATTCGCAAGCGAGAAATACATCACGGGAGCTACAGCTTTCGAGAATACTACATTATGCCAAATTCCTATCAACGTCATCAAGAAGATTATTGTGAGCAATGCTATGGTGGGAGTGTTCTTCCTGCGACGACTCGCCAGCATGCTCGGTGGTGCAGATGCGCTTACCGTAACTTTGACTCAAAAGCATATCCGCGCCCGACTTGCCGAGGCTATCATTACTATAAAGGACAAGTTTGGAGTGGAAGACGACGGAAAGACTCTCTCACTATCTACAAGCCGCGAGGACATCGCCAACATTGCGTGTATGACTACCAGCAATGCCATCCGCACCCTATCGGCTCTTGCACAAGAGGGAGTGATAAGCCTTGACGGACGAAACATTAGAATCGAAAACGAGGCTATGTTACATAAGATTTCCCAAATTGGATGATTCGCAATTTGGGATTATCTATAAGAAATCAGCAATTCGGGATTAGGAAATTCACCACCTCCTGCTCCACTGTTATTGTGAATGAGCCCTTCGCACTGCCGAGCATCCTGCCGTCAATACCTATCATGGCATGAGCGGCACTTTCAAACTCTACCTTGCCTGTGCGATAAGGCCGCACATTCTTGTGATTCAGGAAACGGCCTGTAAACAATAACCACAAGCCGTGGAACAACTGGGTAATCTCGGGATGACTCACCACGGTGACATCCAACAATCCGTTATAAGGCACAGCGTTAGGTGTCTGTCCATATCCTGGTCCACTACCAATGCACACATTCATGAGTTTCCGCTCGATTTTGTCGGAATTGATTTTCACGCTCATCTTATACTCCATCCGATGGAACAACATGAGCAGGGCCGACACCACAAACGACAATGTCCTAGAACCGAGAAGGCTGCGCGTCTGGCGTCTCAGATTCATTATGTCGGCTATAAGTCCCACATTCACGCAATTAAGGAAATAGCGGTGACAGTTTTCTCCCCTTTTATCCACATATCTGATACATCCAAGATCGACCGTTCGCACACGATGATTCACTATGGCATCAACAGAAGTCTCTATGTCGCCTTCACGCAATCCCCAGAACTTTGCGAAGTCGTTAAGCACACCATTAGGGATAACACCTATTGATATACTTTCACGCTCCTCGCGATTGATATGCATAAGACAGTTCACTGCATCATTGAGGGCAGAGTCGCCCCCGACGATGACAATTGTCTTATATCCGTTGTTGATGAGCATCCTCACGAGTCGCTCAACACTTTCGGTCGATTCGCTCTGCACGATGTCATACTCCACTCCACGTTCTGAAAGCAATGCCTCCAACTTCTCGCGATGCTTGCGTCCTCTGCCTCCGAATATCTGTCGGGGACAATACAGCACTCCCAGTCTTGATGTATCTACTGCCATAGTCTCTTAATCTCGTTAATCTTTTCATCCATAGGCAACGACGAGTCAATCCAATGAATTGCCACGCCACGCCTTTCCATACCGCGGAACCAAGTCATCTGACGCTTGGCAAATTGATGTATGGCTATTTCGAGCAGGCGGAATGTCTCCTCAAAATCACGTTGCCCAATAACATATTCCGTAACGTACTTGTATTCAAGTCCGTAGTAAATCAAATCCTCTGGAGCCACACCGCCGTCGATGATGCGCCTTATCTCATCGGCCATTCCCTCGTCAAATCGGGCTTTCAGTCGGCGTGTTATTCTCTCGCGTCTCTGCTCCACGTCAATCTTGAGTCCGATAACGAGCGAATCCACTGGTTGTATGTCCTCCGTATCCTCGGGATGCTCATCTTGATAGAGTTCAATCTCGATGGCGCGTATTGCTCTCTTGGCCGTATCTACATCCGTGGTATTGTGCATTTTCTGTCCTTTTCTGCTTTTGATGTCATTCAGCATTTCAGTCAGTTCGGCAAGCGGCTTTCCCTCCAGGCTCTGCCTAAGTGGCTTGTTCTCAGGCACTGGAGCCATTCGGTAGCCTCTAAGCACAGCCTCAAGATAAAGCCCGGAGCCTCCGCAGAGCACGGGTGTGACGCCTCTCCCCACTATATCGTCGTATGCACGCAAAAAGTCGCGCTGGTATTGATACACATTGTATTTAGTACCTGGCTCAACAATGTCAATGAGATGATAAGGCACATTGATGTTCCCCACCCTATAATCGGCGAGATCCTTACCTGTACCGATGTCCATACCGCGATACACCTGGCGCGAGTCGCCACTGATTATCTCGGCGTGGATGTCGGCAGCCAATGCAGCAGCAAGCGAAGTCTTTCCGCAAGCTGTGGGCCCCAATATCGTTATCATCTTCTTCATATAGACAAGAAAAAAGCTGCCCGACAAGAAAGTGTCGGGCAGCCTAATAAATCATTTGAGTTAATAGGATTAACCGTTAACCTTCTTCATGTGTGCGATGAGCTCGAGCACCTTGTTAGAGTAACCGATCTCGTTGTCATACCAAGATACAACCTTTACGAATGTATCGGTAAGAGCGATACCAGCCTTAGCGTCGAAGATAGAAGTGCGAGTGTCGCCGAGGAAGTCAGAAGAAACGACAGCGTCCTCAGTGTAACCGAGTACACCCTTCAATTCGCCCTCAGAAGCTTCCTTCATTGCAGCGCAGATCTCCTCATACTTAGCAGGCTTAGCGAGGTTGACAGTGAGGTCAACAACAGATACGTCAAGAGTAGGAACACGCATTGACATACCAGTCAGCTTGCCGTTCAGCTCAGGAATAACCTTACCTACAGCCTTAGCAGCACCTGTTGAAGAAGGGATGATGTTGCCAGAAGCAGCACGACCACCACGCCAGTCCTTCATAGAAGGTCCGTCAACAGTCTTCTGTGTAGCTGTTGTAGAGTGAACAGTTGTCATCAAACCGTCTGTGATACCGAACTTGTCGTTCAGAACCTTGGCGATAGGAGCCAGACAGTTTGTTGTACAAGATGCGTTAGAAACGAACTGAGTGCCCTTCACATACTTGTCGAAGTTAACACCACATACGAACATAGGAGTAGCATCCTTAGAAGGAGCAGACATCACAACGTACTTAGCACCAGCCTCGATGTGAGCCTGAGCCTTCTCCTGAGTCAGGAAGAGACCTGTTGACTCAACAACGTACTCTGCCTCAACCTCGTTCCACTTCAAGTCAGCAGGGTTGCGCTCTGCAGTTACGCGGATCTTCTTTCCGTTTACAATCAGCTGGCTGTTCTCTACGTCTGCCTCGATTGTGCCCTGGAAAGCACCGTGCATAGTGTCATACTTCAACATGTAAGCCAAGTAATCTACTGGGCAAAGGTCATTAATACCTACTACCTGAATGTCGTCGCGAGTCTGAGCTGCGCGGAACACGAAACGGCCGATACGACCAAATCCGTTAATACCAATCTTAATCATTTTACTACTTTATTTATTATTAAAGGGTTAATATAGTCGCTTTTTCCTAGAATTTAGCACATTTTATGCACTTTTTCTTCTATTCGGGCGCAAAGTTACAATTTTTTTTTTAATTTTGCGCCAAAAAGTAGTATTAATTAATATAAAAAATCAAAACAATGGGTAAATTTATCAACGAATTCAAGGAATTTGCCGTAAAAGGCAATGCTGTTGACATGGCTGTCGGTGTTATCATCGGTGGTGCTTTCGGTAAAATCGTCTCTTCAATCGTCAATGACATCATCATGCCTCCTATCGGATGGCTTATCGGCGGTGTCAACTTCTCCGACCTGAAATTTGAGCTTCCGACAGTGAAAATCGCAGGTGAGGAATTGGCTGCTGCCACCATCAACTACGGTACTTTCATCCAGACCATCATCGACTTCACCATCATTGCCTTCTGCGTCTTCATGCTCGTGAAGGGTATCAACAAGTTGGCAAAGAAGAAGAAGAAGGAAGAAGCCAAGGCTCCCGCAGCTCCTCCCACACCATCCAAGGAAGAGGTTCTGCTCACAGAAATTCGCGATGCTATCAAGGAACTGAAGAAGTAAGATTGCCTCCATTATAATATAATAAGGTGTATCTACATTATTATATAACTCAAAAGTGGTACTCCCAATCAGGAGTTACCACTTTTTAGATACAATAAAACATACGAATATGCCACAAGAACAATCTCATGTCAGAGAGCGACAGAAGAACGACCTTAAGGAGCCGCGCAGATATAAGGTGATAATTCACAACGACGACTTTACCACAATGGAATTTGTGGTAGAGGTGCTGAAGACGGTTTTCTTTTTCAGTAATGAGAAGGCCGAAACACTTATGCTGCAAGTGCATCGCGCAAACAAGGCCATAGTGGGAATATATACATACGACATTGCAGTGTCGAAAGCCAACAAGGCCACAAACATGGCTCGTGAACAAGGCTTTCCATTGCGACTAACCGTTGAACCTGAAGAGGAATAGACATGGCAGAAATAGAACAGACAGAAAGAGTGGAACGTGTAATAAAATCGGCGCTTGGGTATTGCAAAACACTCAGGAATGAATTTGTCATGCCCGAACATTTGCTTTTAGCATTGGTCGAAGACTCCAATTTCAATTCCGCATTAGCTGCATATTGCAGTCCACTCACTTTCGCCAACAAGATTGAGGATTTTCTTGATAACATTGAGGTTGTACCACAAGATATAGAATACCACCCGGAACTGTCAATACAGACAGGGCAAGTGATAGATAATGCCATTAAGCATGTGGAGAACAGTGGAGCGGAATCAATAGACATTCCCCATTTGGTGAAAGGACTGTTGGAGCTTAAAGATGATTCCTGGGCTAGCTATTTTCTGAAGGATTCTATTGGCGACAATGAACAGTATTTCATGAGAGAATTGATTGAATTCTGCGAGTATGATGATATGATATTTGACGCAAACAATGACGATGAGGCAAAATCACCGAAATCTTCGTGGAAGCAACTCGTGACTTGCATGAACGACAATTATCTGAAGCATAATCCTCTTATCGGAAGAGAGCATGAACTGAAACGCACCATCCAGGTGCTCTGTCGCTGCGACAAGAACAACCCACTGCATGTGGGTGAACCTGGCGTGGGCAAGACTGCCCTTGTATGGGGATTGACCCGACTCATAGAGGAAAACAAGGTGCCCAAGAGGTTGCAAGGAAGCAAGATATATCAGTTGGACATGGGCACTCTGCTTGCAGGCACCCAATACCGTGGTGACTTTGAGAAGCGCATCAAGCAGATAATGGACGGCGTGCTGGGAGAAAGCGACAACAACATTGTTTATATCGACGAGATACATACGCTGGTAGGGGCAGGAGCCATAGGCGATGGAGCTATGGATGCCTCTAATATGCTCAAGCCATATCTTGAATCCGGCAAGATACGATTCATCGGTTCTACGACCTACGAGGAATACAACCGCCATTTCTCACGCTCGAAGGGACTCATTCGTCGCTTTCAACAGATAGACATTACCGAGCCTTCTATCGACGAGGCAAAGAATATCATCATGCAGTTGAAACCCCGATATGAAGATTTTCACGGTGTGAAATATACCGATGATGCCATCTCGTTTGCAGTAGAGGCAAGTGCAAAGCATATCAACGAACGTTTCCTACCCGACAAGGCTATCGACCTAATCGACGAGGCTGGTGCGGCAATGGAAATAGAGGAAAACGCAAAGACCATCGGCAAGAAGGAAATCGCAGATGTATTGTCGAAGACATGCAAGGTGGAGGCATTGTCAGAGGCTGAAGACGATGACTACAAGCAATTGGAAAGACTTGCCGATCGCATGCTTTCGCAAATCTACGGACAAGACGAAGCCATACGTCAGGTGGTTGAGTCGGTGCAGATGTCGAGAGCGGGTCTGCTCGACGACAACAAACCCTTGGCCTCTTTGCTTTTCGTAGGTCCTACGGGTGTAGGCAAGACAGAGGTGGCGCGCGTTCTTTCGAAAGAGCTCGGCATTCCCCTCACACGTTTCGACATGAGCGAATACACCGAGAAACACACCGTTGCAAAACTCATTGGTTCGCCTGCGGGCTACATAGGCTATGAAGACGGAGGATTACTGACCGATGCCATACGCAAGTCTCCCAACTGCGTCTTGTTGCTCGACGAAATCGAGAAGGCTCATCAGGACATCTACAACATCCTGCTCCAGGTGATGGACTATGCCCGACTCACCGACAACAAGGGACGGCAATCCGATTTCAGGAATGTGGTGCTGATAATGACTTCGAATGCCGGGGCACAGTATGCCTCGCATGCTTCCATAGGATTCAACGGCACAGTAAGCCGCGGCGAGGCAATGATGAAGCAAGTGAAGAAGACCTTCAAACCGGAGTTTCTCAACCGTCTGTCGGGCACAGTGGTTTTCCACGACATGAACAAGCAGATGGCTACCCTGATATTGCAAAAGAAATTGCGGGAGTTGGAATCCAAACTGGAGGCAAAGCAAGTGAAGATGAATCTCATTCCCGACGCTTTCGAATATCTGTTGAAAGAAGGCTTCACTCCCGAATACGGTGCACGCGAGATGGACCGTGTCATTGCCCAACGACTCAAACCATTGCTCATGCGCGAGATATTGTTTGGCAGTCTGAAGAACGGTGGTGAAATAACAATTGGAATAAAAGATGGCAATTTATCAATTGGATGAAAACCTATGGTTTCCCGATCCACACTTGGGCGAGGAAGACGGACTTGTAGCGGTTGGCGGTGATTTATCCGTCAACCGTCTGCTCTTGGCATATAGCAACGGCTTTTTTCCATGGTTCTCATATCAAGAGTGTGACGAACCCTATTGGTATTGTCCGTTAGACCGTTTTGTCATATTTCCCAAAGAGATTCACGTCAGCCACTCCATGAAACAGTTGATGCGCCACGGGAAATATATCGTCACCTTCAACAAGGATTTCGAGGGAGTTATCCGTGGCTGCTCCACTGTTGACGGACGCAATAATGAGTTCGGGGCATGGTTGGGTTCTGACATGATGAAGGCCTACACCGAATTACATCGTCTCGGTTATGCCGCCAGTGTTGAGGTATGGGAGCCAGGTGACGCCACTTCCGAAGAGCAAAGTTTAAAGCTCGTGGGAGGCTTATATGGAGTTGCCATCCGCAATGCTTTCTTTGGCGAAAGCATGTTTTCATTAGTGCCCAGTGCCTCCAAGTTGGCATTGATTCATTTGGCTCGCGCGCTCGACAAAATCGGCGGGGCCTTTATCGACTGTCAATTCGAGACTGCACATCTTAAATCTATGGGAGGTCGGCATATCACATACGAAGAGTATATGAGCCTGCTGAAGTGAATATCCCAGTGACCCTCCAATCAATTTTCAAAATCCAAAGAAATAAGTCCTTCTCCATCGTCGAACTTATCAAAATCCGACTTAAACAAACGGTCTTGTATGATTCGGTATTTCTCGTTTCTTTGCCATCAGTTTTGATTTTATATTATTCCATGATTGATTGTCTTCATCAGATGGAAGGTGTTATAATCAGCCTCCAATCACCGTTTGAAGCTCTCTGAATATACCCTTTTGTGGTTAATTGTCTTATTTGTTTATTGACAGAAGCCACATTAACCCCTGTGCTTTCTGATAATTGGGAAATGGTGATATCCGGATGGGCATACATCAGGTTGAGCATCTTGCTGGTTGTGTCGGAGCGGAATTTCACACTCTCTCCGTCAAACCACCATACATTATCTCCCCTTTCTGTCAAGAAACGTACGTTGTATGTCACTTCTTCTACAAACAGATTGGTGAAGTAGGTCAAAAACTGCTGTATTTCCCGCTTTGAAGCATGCGCCCCATGTGAAGGCGTTGGTCCTACAGTAAGGTCCGTTTTATGGAGTGCTTCCAAGTATTCATTTTTCTTTCGGCTTCTCACCACGATCATGGGATAGCCATGTCGGGAGAGGATGTAGTTAACCATCAATCTGGCAATACGCCCATTCCCATCTTCGAATGGATGGATACGTATGTAGCGATAATGAAAAATGGCTGCCAACTCAATAGGTGAGAATTTGCCCGACTGTTCAGCCTCGTTATACCAATCAATCAAATCAGTCATCAAGGCTGGTGTTTCCTCAGGAGATGCATATTCAAATCTGTCTCCATATCTCGTTATGACACTATTGGGACGTGTTTTATATACCCCTGCATGTATCGTATAACTGGTAGTCTGCCCACCCGGAAGATTCCTATAAACCGTATAGTCTTCACGAAGAAGAGTCTTATGCAAAGTACGAATGAAATTCTGCGTCAAAGGCACATCATTCAACAGAGCCTCTTCTCGCATCATTTTCAGACCGACATTGCTGGCTGTCATCTCCTGTACGTCTTTCACTTCTGCTTCACCAATAATCTTGCCAAAAATAAGCAATATTTCTGTCTGACCGTAAGTCAGAGTATTGCCTTCTATATGGTTGCTGTTGTAGTTGAAGTCAATGGTAAAGCGACGGCTCAGCAGCTCCCTGTCTCTTTCAGAAAGAGGCTGAAGAGCATTCCATCGTTCCATTATTTGAGTTACTTTATCCATGTGCTTTATATTTAACTCTTGCAGAAAAACACCTTAAAAGGTATATACCATCTACCTTAAACGATAATTTCTTGCAATTTATTATACCTTATTATATTCGTTCATCTTGCGAATCAGAGGTACCTGTCCCTATGACCCGATTGAGCGTTCTTATTTGTAGGCATATACGGATTATTATAAATCTATCTGCAAAATTAGTAAAAAGAAAACAAACCACCAAATGTTATCACTCTTTTTTTTATACATATAATCAAAATAATCAGTTTTATGCAGTAAAAATGCACAAAATGAAGACAAATGAGGCTATCCACTTGGTAACTGAATGCCCTATTCACTTGGAAACTGAACACCCTATTCACTTGATAACTGAATGCCCTATTCTTATAACCTTAGGATACCCTGTTCTTATGACCTTAGGATACCCTGTTCTTATGACCCTAGGATACCCTGTTCTTATGACTTAAGGACAGGCATTGTTATGCTACACCCTTACTATATATTTTGTGATTTTTACTGTCACTGCTATCACTTTTGAGGTTAAACATTTAATAATCATAGAGTTAAGTAGTGACAGCAGTAGTGACAGTAGTGATAGTAGAAGCCGTTTTTAGGCTTAAAAACGCACTTTTTAACAATTATTTCGAGCAAATATGAGCTAATTTCCTTCATTTTTTATGTTAAAATCATGTTAATTTAGCAAATTCGCGCTCAAAACCATTAAAAAACACGTTCAAAAATGCATGTTTTTATTGACTTCTCTGTTGCCTTCCGTTTGAACTATTTACATTTTGGAAACAGTAATTATTATCTATTACCACATCAAACTTAATGTCCTAGTTCTATATTTATTGGCTTTTGCCGAAGGAAGCAATAATTGGCTAATCAACGATTGGCCAAATGGAAAAATCTTTCTTCCATTGCTCACACCTTAGTTATATATATTAAAGGATGGCAAGGCAATTAGCCCTGCCATCCTTTTTTCGAATATTCATGGAGTCATTACTCCTTCTTGCATTTTATCCATATAGATTCGCCATCCATTGACATCTTCAACTCAGATGTTGTTGATGTTACTGAAATAATCTCATACGAGGCATACAGATCTCCATCAACATAGGTATTCACTGTGTTGCCCTTTATTGACCATGTGCCGCTACCGTTTCCGAAATATCCAGAACCATAGTATGTGCCGTCAGACTTGAATGAGGCATACGTTGTCTTGAATGGCCAGTTAATATATGTACCAGACTGGCTTGTTTTAACTTCAGTAATCTTCCATGTGCCAACAATGGCAGGGTCATACTGATTGTCATCATCGTCATTGCTACATGAGACGAATGCAAATGTTGCTACCACAAGGGTTAGCAGTAAAAATAGTTGCTTTTTCATAATTTGATTTTTAAATTTTTGAATGTTACCAATAATTATTTAATCTTGAATTTACATGTGCAAAGTAAATAACTATCAATGCAGTCTTTCTGCATAATAACAAAAAGTTTATGAAAAGGCAAAAAAAAACAGTAAGAAATTACTCTTCCTGTTCATAATTTAAATATCATGCAGCAATAATTATCAAATTATATGCCATTTAAATCTAAACATAACCTCAGAATGTATTTTGATATTCACCTCTTTTTGTAGTTTCTCAGTCATCTCATCCACCTTGTCTTTATATTCGTCTTCCAAAGCATACATCCGTGCTCTTTTTTGGTTGAGATTTCTGGACATCTGCATTTCTTCCTTCTTCAATTGCAACTTTATTGTTGCATTATGTTCCTTTCTAATCTGGCGGCGAAGTGCATCATGCTCTCTGCTCAACTCCATCACTTCCTTTTGCAATGGAACAAGTTGGTCGTCTGCCCACATTTCGTATTTATTTATTTCGTAATCCACATACTGATTGGTCCTTTCTTCTATTACCATTTGATTTTCTGAGAGTTGGTTTTCGTAATCAGCCTTGAATAAAACATCCAAATCCTCAAGATTTGTTACACTTTCATCAACACATCCTATTTCCAAAAGCTTAAATACGAATTCTTTCGGCAGTTTCTCTCCATTATCCGTCTTGGCACAACCGATAAGATATTCTTCAGAATCGTATTCGTTATAAGAGGTAACACGATATATAGAGGCCATACCACTTTCCCCCTTGTATCTTTCCAGCAATTTTGACTTTAAGTCATAGGAATCCAAATCAAAGACCAACTCACAGTCTGGTACATTTGTCTCCATAGCTTTTTTGACAACGTATTGCCCCAGAGGATGACCGAATCTTAGTTGGATATACTGGTCAGATTCTTTATTTAGTATATATGTACCAGAAGGAATATCTTCTGTCGGGATTCTGTTTATGGTGAATGTATGTTTACCTTCGTCAATATCAGAAACAACATCCTTCAACACCGATACGGCAACTTTCCACAAATGTCTGTTGTAAGAATCCATTCTTATTGTATCCTCGCCTTGACGCATACGCAGTTTATTGACAACCTCTTCGTCAAAGTTTTCCAGCAATGACTTCCTTGTAGAATCTATTCTCTCCTTTATGACTGCCTCCAACTCGTTTTGCAGTTCATCAAAAGCAGCGGCAATCTCCCGTTCCGTACGGCAAGTGTTGTATATATTGTTGAGTTTACGTTCAAAATCCACACCTGAATCCATCGTTCCCAACACTTCATCACTCGCTCCAAATACACCATCAAACAATGAGAACTTGTCATTTAGCAATTCATACACACGACAATCAGCATAGTTTGCCTGATTGACAAAGTTGACTACCACCACGTCATTCTTCTGACCATATCGGTGGCAACGCCCTATGCGTTGTTCTATGCGTTGCGGATTCCACGGCATATCGTAGTTGACAACCAATGAACAGAACTGAAGGTTAATTCCCTCGGCACCTGCCTCAGTGGCAATCATTATCTCAGCTTTGTCTCTGAACGTATCAACAATGGCCTGTTTTTTGTCTATCACCGTACTGCCCGATATTCTGTTCGTCCCCGCATATTGCATTAACCATAGGCGATATATATTCTTTGCTTCTTCAGAATCGTTCGTTCCATTGAAACACACTATCTTGTCGTTATATCCATTGTCTGACAGAAACTTATACAAATACTCCTGAGTCCTACGGCTCTCAGTAAATATCAATGCCTTCCTTTGTCCGCCAAGGTTCTTAATCTTCTCAAATGAGACATCAAGTGCTTTCAACAGTTCCTCAGCCTTGGTTTCTACTCCAATGGCACGAGCCATGACACAATAACCTTTCAGCTCCTCAATCTCATTGTCAAGACTTTGAGACGAACAGTTTTCTGATTGCGAATCATTGGGGTAAATGCTATACTCGTCATTTCCGCCCTCAAAATCATCAGAGATACAAGACAACAACGAAGAAACAACCCCAGTCGTCTTGTATTCTTCTAAGCGGGTTATAAAGCGTTGCAGAGTATATGCAAGTGCATAAGACGATGAAGCCATGATTTTCCTGACGAGCAGTGACAACAGAGGCCTTTGTCGTTCCGGTATTCCGTATGTCCCCTCACGCATCAGGTAGTTGCTGACAGATTCATACAATTTCATCTCCGCTTCCGAGGGATAATATTCCTGCACAAAAGCAGATCTTTTCGTGAAATTGACATATTCCTCCACCTGGTTTCTCAGTGTACGGTGGATAATATGGGATATCCTTCCTTTCAGCTCTCCGTATTTGGCCGCATCACGAGTAGATACGGCATTATATTGTTCGGCAAATGTATCAAGACTTAAGAAAAATTGAGGGTCGATGATGCTTATCAGTCCGTAGAGTTCTTTCAAGTTATTTTGCAATGGAGTGGCAGTTAGCAACACCTTTTTATAATTCTGAAAGGCAGCACGTATCACATTCGCCATCACATTACCTCTTTTATATACGTTGCGCAACTTGTGAGCCTCATCAAATACAATCAAGTCCCATTTTCTTGTCTTAAGGAAATCCGCATTAGTTGAAGCAAAGTTATATGAACAGATGAATATTTGTTGTTTGCCACGTATTATTTGGCTCTTGGCATCATCCATAGAGTTGCTTTCCAGAATGAAGGAAGGCAGGTAAAACTTCTCCATCAACTCAATGTTCCATTGGTTGCGCAAAGATGCCGGTACTATAATAAGAATCTTCCTTTTATTCTCCGCCCACATCTCCGAGAGAATAATACCCGCCTCTATCGTTTTTCCCAGTCCCACCTCATCGGCAAGTATAGCACCCTTGCTCAGTGGCGACTTAAATGCAAACAAAGCTGCCTCAACCTGATGAGGGTTGAGGTCAACACGCGCTTCCGACAGCACACCAGTAAATCTGCTGTCATCACTCACCGACTTCTTATGTGAGATGTCCCAGGCGTAATACTTCAGTTGAATGGATGATATCATAAGCCTACTTGGTATTATTCTCATAATGGCATACGACCCACTCGCCATGTTTTCTTCCACCCACACGTTTCAACAATCCCTTTTGTTGGAGTTTTGCGATGATGAACTTCACACCACCTAATGAAAGTTCATCAATGGCATCAACCGCTTCATCTATTGTAGCTTTTGGATGCTCATAGAAGAACTTCAGAACCATCCCCTCTGAATAATCCACTCCCCTTTGGATAGTTTTTTCCGTCTTTTGGATAGTATAATCATCCTTTTGGATAGTAGATTCCTTCTTTTGGATAGTATCTTCCGTCTTTGGGATAGTAAAATCATCCTTTTGGATAGTATCTAATACACCTCTGAAAATCGTTACTTTAAACTCATTGCCAACACAGTCATTTTGGATATCCACATTGGGACACTCTGCCAGAATACGCACAATACCCGACCCAATGCCTCTATAATGCAAGGCATTGGTGGCAAAGGTTGCCATAAAAGGATTACGTTGATAGGTTTTACCATTGCGGATATCCTCTTCAGTCAGTCCTCCGGCTAATGCCCCTGGGCTTATCACCTCTACACGATTGTCAAATATGAATATCCGAATTGGAGCAGGCCGCAGAAGGTCTCTATGAATCAGTGCATTTTGCAAAACTTCTTCAAGCACGTTTTCTGGTATTTCCAATTTGCCTAAAGTATTAAACGAAGCACCCTCTTCTTGAATATTATGGAGATTTGACTTCAAGAAAGCCATACACTTATCATAAACCTGTGGCATATTGCCCAATATTTCTTTGGTATCACGATATTGCGTTCCTCCCAAATCATTTCCAAAGAACGAAACGGCTTTCACCATATACATCGGACAGTTGTACTCTGGATGTTTGCCAAAGAAGAGGTAGCCGGCAAGAGTCGGTTTGCCAGTTTGATTCAATATATGAATATTCTTCATCATTTGTTCCGCTTTTTCCCCCAAGCTATCCAAACTTATTGAATATACCTTCATTAGATAATCATCAATGGCATATCGGTCAAGGTCTGACAAAGTGGTACCATCAACCCCTGCAGCATCAGTTTGATAACTGCCTGAGTCCTGAAATAGAGCCAATATCTCTGCATTCTCAGTAATTCTTCTTTTATCAGCCCCCTGTTTAACCCATATCTCACCATTAAGATTCTTGTAAGGCTTATTCTTACCTTGTTCTACGGAACAAACAAGAAAATGCTTATTCTCTATTCGCACCACTTCGGTTTCAATGTATATCGTAGGCCGGACTTGTTCATTTGCGGCATTACCAAGTTCACGACTCGTCTGTTGAATTTGCTCGTATGACAACCCAACAAGTTTTCCCGTTTTGTCTTCCACACCAAACAGGATGACCCCACCTTTGCTATTGGCAAAGGCTATCATCTCCTTGGCAATCTCCTTCTGCGAGGTGAATGCCTGTTTGAATTGCACTTTAGTAGTCTCACCACAAAGGCATAAGTCCTTAAATATCTCTTCAGTCATAAACCTAATGTTTGCACAATAATTATTATATCTCACGTCATTGAGACAGCGATTTATTCTGTGGGCAAAGATAGCAAAAATTCTCAATATAGCCAAGAGACTGAGTTCTTTTTTGCTGATTTGACATGATAATCTTTATATATTGCATATTGCTAATTGTTAATCTTTTGTTCTATTCTTATCGCATATTCAGGAGATAATGCATCAAACTCCTCAATATTTGCTCCTCGCCAATATTTTTTTGCCAAAGCTTCACATCGTTTTTTTAGGTGTGTATTCTCCATAGGGTTAGCATCCTTACCATATGTGTCACGCAACTCTTCATACGATTTCTTTAAGTCTAAATCTATTAATGATATACGTACAATATGATATTTTGAATTAGGATGTTTCTGCATGAAAACATTTTGTGAGCGATGCAAATAGAAGGGAGCAGTACCATCTTTCAAGCTATATAGTGTTGTCTTTACATCAACAAACATCTTCTCTGATTTTATTTCAAAATCATACTCACCGATACCATCAAGTGCTGCATGAATGAAATCAATATCTTTGACCAGCTTCTTGTTTTCAAGATAATGGCTATATATAAGTTCTCCAATGAATCCTATTGTTTGACGCACCTGAGATTCTTTCTCTTCTTCCTCTGCTTCTGAAAGACCATCCATCATCTGCATCAACTTGTCTTTCTTCTCAGCGAGTCGTTCAATATCTTCCTTTTCCAAGCCTTCAATCAATTCCTTGATAGGTTCTGCAACCTCATTTAGCTTGTTCAGTTCTTCACCATTCATCTGTTTAGTGATATTGTTGACTTGCTCTATGTTTTCCGCAGTCTCTGCAGAGATTTTATTGATTGCCTCTTGAGCTTGTTCTTCAGTGAGAGGGCTGTTTGAGAGATCAATATTAGATTTTCCAGCACCTTCGTTGTCACCTGTTCCATCTCCATTACCAATTACTCCCTGTTGCAAAAGTTCCCATTGATCAACGTATAAAGACTGTAGAGCAATAAAAGGTTCCTTAAAGAAGTCCATGCTTGCAATATGCTTTGCAATGGTCTTCATTAAGCTCAAACCATCTTTATTTGGTTGCTGCACAACGACTCGTTTACCAGGTTCATAACCGAACTCACTATCATGTAACTTGTCTGCAAAGATACTGTAATTAGAAGCCATGATATTGAAATTCATGATTATTGGTTTATCAGAAGTATGTATAGTTATACCTCCTGACTCATCAGACTTCTTCCAATTCTTATATACAGGATCATCATGTTCAGGGAAATCCTTAATATCAACAGAGGCTTGAACATTCCAGCGTGGATTCTTTTTGAATCCATGATTGAACAATAATTCTTTATCGCCGTATATATAAACAATATTGTCTTTTATGAATTTTGCCAGTTTTGAACTTCTATTAAGTCGTTCTTGGAATTGTGTACCAGCCCATGAATACCAAGAAAGGAACGAAGCACCTTCCTGGTATCTTTCCAACATGAATAATGGTTTTGGGGGGTCACATGAATTTTCTATAGGAACAACCTTTCCTGTATATCTAAGGAACGGCATAACACCATAATCGGATGGTAATTTCTCAATAATTGCCATCATCGTATTATATCTTTCTGATTGGTATGCATAGGTGAGTTTTTTCTCTATAGCCCAGTTTATTGCATAATCAATGGCTTCCTTATGGTCTATATCGGAGAAACAAGTGACATCAGAGTATGTCGTATTGTCGAGAAGTGCTTGACGAACAGCGATGTACGGATTCGAATAAGTTGAAAGTTGAGTGAACAACATCAAAGAGCTTGGATTCTTGTCAATCCATTTATGAAGAGAATCTGGCAAGTACTCACTTTGGAGGAGTATGTCATGCTTTGCATAAACCTGGTTTACAAAATCCACACCTTCCATCTTGAAATGTTTGTCAAAACCAACAAAGTTGTTTTCCAAGATCATATCAAGAGCTTTGGTAAGGCTTTCGTCCTCAGTTATTTCAAGATCATCACAATCGTCATTGTTTGTTAAAGCGTAATCTATACAGAACTTTAATTGCTCGATAGACAGATAATGCTTTTTTAATTCATCATAAAGAACATCTGTAGGAACCTCATCTTCTTTTCCCTCATAATAATGCTCCTTGAAGTAATCAATCTCATTTTGTGAAGGAAGACATTTGAGGAAAGAATCTATTGTTTGATTATCATCTTTATAATTACTATTAAGGACATATACATCGTATTCATTTTCACCAACTTTTACATATTGTTGAGTTATGGATTCTGGAAGTTCCGTGTTCTTGTGTCGGATAAGTCCAAATACTGTATCAATGTACTCATTGTCATCAGTATTACGCTGAACAGCAAATTCCATGACCTGCCATCTCAAATCTTCCTTTGTTATCTTGCTATCTACATTAATAGTCTTAAGATTGTTGAAGAAAGAGTTTACAACATTAACATTCGCCTGTTTTGCAAATGGAAGGAGCTTAATCGGATTATTTATTCGCTCTATGGCTCTTATGAGCATAGTTTCGTTTGAAGCGAATTTGTATTTTCCGCTCTCTGTTCTTAGTATCTCCTGCACTTTATCGGGAATACGATAGAAGTTAGCAGCAAGAAGTTCTGACTGCAAATCTGCCGATACTGTATCTATGTAGTTATAGCCACTTGAAGTTTTAGTAATAACGTATCTACCTGATATTTCTTGTGTTCTATAGAATTGCAGGTATGCATCCGTTATTTTTATAAAGATGCGCAAAAGCTTCTCGTCTGCTGATAACGATTCATTTACGATGTTAGATGATTGAACTGTCTCAACACAGAAAGGAGCCTCCATGAGTTCTTTGTAATACTCATAAGGCAACAATCGCAGATGCAAAACCTTTTCATCAAGATAGTTATATTCTTCCTCTGTAAGCTTCGATACATTATTTACAATAGTACGCAACTGATCAGTCGGCTTTCCTTCGTCATCCAGATAGAGAGTCAACTTCGTATTATCTACATTTCCCTGGGCATCAACACCTACTGCCTTATAAACTTTCTTTATGTCGGCTATATAGGCATGTGTATTGTCACCCCATTCTTCATTGTCTTGGATGTTCTGCCAATGAGAAACGACCCATTGCCAGCAAGTTTTTTTTGCTTTTGCCGGATTTATTAGCCAATTATTTGACTTCACAGCCTCTGGAATATAGCCTTTAACTGTATAATTGTCAAATAGTATGGTATCTTTTGGTCGTTCGATCATGAGATTGTCAAAAGACAGATAACTATTATGCCAGTTTTGTAAAAGGCATATTTCTGTCTTAATACGCGTACCATAATACTCGTTCTTTGCAGCAATCCATGCCAACAGGTTAGCAGCATCGTCTTTTGATGAATCAGTTAGTCTAAATGTCTCAATATTAGCTTTGATCTTTTCAAACAATATTGCAAGATATGTATTCTCATCAATATCAGAAAGAGTCTCGTTAATATGCTCGCATTCGCCAAACTTCATGCCATCCTCGAATGGATAGTAGATGTTTGCTGTACTTTTCAGTTCGTTGTAACTATAGATATTTCCTTTGTTACTACGGAATATCTTGTTATTTAGGACTCCAGATTCATTCTTATGGCTGTCGCTAACCTTTGCAAAATCGTTGTATTCCTTTGCGGATAATGACTTTATCCATGTTATCAACTTTGTAGAGTCAGCATCAGAGAGTAGTGTAGAGAAATCGATTGAATCAACATCTACCTTATGGCGGTGAAGGTCTTTCTTTATAGAGCTGTCAATCCATTTGTATTTGTTGATTCCAATTTCTTTCAAAGGTACTTGATAGTCCTCTTCAAATGATCGTACATTCTCTTTCTTCTCATATTCACCAGTAGATGTAAGTACAAATTCTTCAAAGAATGGGACAAAAACCTCCTGGAAGGCTTCTTTTATGAATTTGAAGTCTTCTCCTTCTTGGTATTTTGTGGCTGCTATTGACTTGTAAATATAGTCAAACTTCTTAGGGTTTGTATTCTTTAAGCCTCGAAGAACAGTGACAAGCTCTGAAAAGGCTCTGACTAACTGTCCTTTTGTCTTGTCTTTATCACTTATTCGCTGTCGGCTACTATCAACATCAAACTTTTGGCTATCAATGATGAATCCAAGTCGGAGTTTCGTTTCAAGAATAGGAAGACCCTTGAACAAATTCACAAAATTCTTTTCAGCAAAAACTGGATTGAACGCAAAGTGATAATAGAACGGTTTGCCTTCTACCTTGAAGTCAACAAATACAGATTGAACCTCATGCTGTTCAACCTCTTCGCCCATGACATAAATGTGGTCAACAGTCTTTCCTTCATTACGTTCCTGGTCTTTGGTGATGGAAGCAAAACCTCCAAGGCGAGTTCTTACACGCTCTAAGTTGATTTCTGAGGTTATTCTTTCATATTTACCTTCACCAAGAGGTATTATCAACGCAGTACCTCTATAGAGGAAGTGGAGGTTACGTCTCGGATCAACGAGAGTATCAAATGCTTCGATTGCATCCAAAGCTTCTTTTGTAGAGAAGATGTCTTCTGATGTGCCTGGAGCTACAGGATAGTAGCTCATCATTATCTTTGCAAAAAGAATATTCTCTTTATAGTCGTCACCTTGTGCTGGTGTCCATACACCTTGTTTCTGCAAAAGGTTAGCCAGTTGATTTCTATTATACCAAGAGATTAGATAAGGTCCTTTCTTCTCATCATAAAGAGTCTTTATCAAAAGGTCTTCGTTCTCTTCACTTTCACTTACTTCTGTAAGGAGCGTATAAAGCAATTTGGAACCCTGACCATACTTACCAAGCTTACTATTGTCTGTGCGTTTCAAAGACTTTCCTTTTGCCAGGAAGTTATATAGCTGACCGTCACGTGGAATTGTTCCAGAATCAAATATATCAAAATCCGTATAGAAAGGTTCACCATTGTTCAGTACAATTAGATAATTCTTGTTTGCATAGAAGAATAGTGAGTCTGCACTTGCATCATACGCATTCTGCACAAACTCATAAAACAACTGCTCTTCTGCATTACTTGCAAAGCTGGCAGCATCAGAGATAACAGACTTTACCTGATCAGGAGAAGGATCCTGACCATAAATCTTTTGAAGTAATAGTTCTTTATTGGAGCCAAGAAGATGTAATGTTTCCTGACCGCAGAGTTTTGTTATATATTGACTTAAATCTCGTACATTCATAATGTTATCAGTAGGTTATGTATGGAATAATTTGAATAATAAAAGTTTTATTTTTGTCCTCTCCATTTGGTCCAAAACCAGTATACCTTCCTTTGCCCTCAAATCCAGAGCCAGATATGAAGACTTCTCCATTCTGTTTCTCAATATTCTGTAATAAACCTTTATTTTTCCAGAATAGATGAAGGTTACGAGCACGTTCATAACTTAGTCTGGCTGCGTAAGCTTTCTGATCCATGTTTGGGTTAGGATTATTATGAGAACGTGCTGCACGACCTTCTATTACAACCTTGAAAGATACATTGGCAGATTCTTTAAACTTGTCAATGATTTCTTCAATCTCCTTTCCAGCCTCTTCCAATTGAGAATAACATGATTGCGGAATTACAGGGCTCTCAGGTGCAAACATAACATCAACAGTACACTCAAATCGCTGGTATTTATCGTTATACTTGAAATATTTACGACTAATGGATTTCTGGGCCTCTTGAAACTCCCTAATTTTTTTGTATAGTTCGGCATTTACTACAATATCATTAATGTTATTCTCAGTAATACCTTTATTGTGGTACAAATCAACATAAACCTTATAGCTACCATACGCGACGAGACTCGTAATGATAAACACTATGAGGAAGCCTGACATCAAATCAGTGTAGTTTTGCCAGAAATTATGTTCTTCTCCGTTATCACGGAATGAAATTCTACTCATCTGTTACTTGTTATCTTGTTAAGCATTAATTCCAATTTCTGCAATTCAACGATAGCACCACTTACAGAACTAATCTGTTTTGTAAGTTGTTCAATGTTTTCCTGACGCTTCATAAGTAAGTCGAGAACAGACGAAATTCTATCGTTAGTTTCTTCAACTGCCTGTAAACTCTTGTTGTTTGCTGCGATAGCCTTCTCTGAAGACTCGTTTATTCTATGAGCAATATTTACAGCATCACCATAAGCGAGAACAGCCTGATCATAGTTCTGACGTATCTCAGCCACAAGACTTTCAATAAACTGGTATGCTTTATTGAGTGATTCCACATTTGTAGAAATCGAAGTACTAAGAGCAGAACATTGTGTAGCTATCAAGGTCTGGATATTTGTTACAAATCCTGACATCGACTCTCTCAAGTCTGCTGTAGCTTTCTCATTCATATTGAGAGTGCTCGTAAGCACATCAGAAGTAACTTCCTGATATGCATTTCTAAGTTCAACCATCTGCTGAAGGCTCTGTACGTTATGCTCCTGTACCTTAGAATATTCTGTATGCATCTGTTCTGTTACCTTTGTCGCAAAGTCAGTGTTCTGCTCTGACAGTTTAGTGGCAAGAGTATCGTAGTTTGATATAATCTCATTTAGACGCTCTGATTGTTGCGTATTAAGTGTTGCAAGAGATTCTTGAACATTAGATGTCAAATCTCCAAGAACCCTTGTAACTGAGGACGTAATGTTACCTATTTCAAAATTCGTGTTATTCATCATCGTCTCAACAGATTTACGCTGATTGTCGATAATGTCGGTAGAAACAGCACTCAAACGCTCAGTAATAGAAGTAAGCAACTCACTGGTCTTGCTAAATTGCTCTTCTCCAAAGTTCTGTACTTGCTGCTGGATAGCACCATGCATTTGTTTGAAGATGTCATCCATACGCTTAACAAAGCCGTCAATGAATTCTTTAAGAATCTCGCTCTGATGACTAATATTGTCGTTGAGCTTATCGTTGTATTCTCTATTCTTCTTTTCTTCCTCCTTATGAAGATAAATCAATTCTGTTAGCAGCTCATTGTGTTTGTTCAGGAGGGTCTTGTTAGATGTCATCTCCTTTGAATAGATTGCTATATCCCGAATGTACTCTTCAGGTGTGGTGTTTGATAGTTTACTATTTTCTTCAACTTCTTCATTCGCAAACTTTAGTTTTGTCCATATAGTAACTAAGAGTGCTCCAATAAGACCTATGATAGATGTTGTAAAAGCAGGAATAAGCTCGCTGATAATCTTCATTATATCAAGATCTTGACTACTTGCTGCCTTAACTTCGGCTAAGGTTTTACCCGTATTGTCAACAATTTCAGAATTAGCATCTAATCCATGTAAGGAAAGACAAATTGCACAAAAAGTTCCAAGAAGACCGAGGGATGTCCATACTCCTGGAAGGCACGTTAACAATGGCTTTGATTTTGTGTCGTTATATTTATTCTTACACCAGAATGTTGCTATTAATCCGATAACTAACACGACAAAATTCCACCAATTCAGTAATAAATCATTCATATGTATTCTTATTGTTTATTGATTATTGTTATTTGCAATAATTACACATTTGTTAGTGTAATTATTCTATCGTCACGTCTATTTTAATATCTTTGTTCCTATATAGATAAATCTTCGCATCGTGGGTGATGGTCGATACCTCGAAACGCTCGCCGTTGGGTTGACGGGCTATGTTCCACTCATTGATGAAACCGCCATCGGGATAGATGGCGAGCTGCTTGTCGCCACAGGTGATAGACAGAACACGCCAATGGGTGAGAGTGCGCTTGGGGAGGGAAAACACGGGGATGAGATTGCCACGGATATTATAGTCATGCACCAAGTCGTCAATCCAGGCATTTGTGAGACGAGTCAACCAGTCATCACGTAGTTCGGATGAAGGAAGGTTAGTGCAAATCTTGTTGGCATTGCCCTTGTCATCACGATATGCCTCAACCTTGAACTCGATGTCTAAGTCTGAGCCTATCTGCTTCACAATATGTTGAATGGTTTGCAGTGTGATAATCATACCCATAATGCTCTTCAAGTGCTCGTCCTGATAGCTTATCTTCAGACGACAACCACTTTGCTTTGCATAGTCTATGAACTCGTCAATGAGTCCATCTGTCTCCGATTGTAGGATTTCACCTAACTGACCTGTATGGATTTCCTTATATCGTTCGCCTGATAGTTTCAACACCTTAGTAGAAGGCTTATAAGAAAGGTCTATCGCCTTGGCTGCAGATAATGGATTGTCCGTGCGAACAAAGAACATCGTGTCATTGCCCCACTGCATGTTGAGTTGGGCACGTTCCTTGTTGCTCATAAAGTATAGATTGCCGTCGATATATGCAATGGGATATAGCCCATTGTCACGCCAAGGATTCTTCATCGACTTGACATCGCCACCCTTTGCCCAAGCCTTTATCTCACGACACATGGCTTTTATCGGCTCTACCATGGTGACCTCTTCCGATTCCATCACACAAAATGAGACCGTCTGGCTCTTCATCACGAAATGGTTCATAAACTGAGGCTGCCAACCGTTTTCATTGTCCTCATAGTCCCAGTCGCAGAAGTCATTGTCGGCAAACAACACCAACTCCTGGTGCGATGCTACATAAGCCTTCTTCAGGTCATATATGGTGGTCTGCGAAGGCGATGCACCTGGGAAAGCATCCTTGATAGGCTGCGGAATGGTGTCGCCCACCTCTTCCTCTTCAGCTATCCATGCCAAGGCTGCATCTATATCGAGGTACTTGGCGTAGCGCAGGGTGAATTTGTCGAGGAGCATATCCTTTGATTTTCTTTCCCGGGCTTCCATCAACAGTTTCTTTGATGCCTTGATTACTTCCTTCATCACCATCATGTTAGCCATTTGGTTGGCATAGCCGGCACCACCGGGGTTGCAATCAAATATACAGATATGTCCATTTGGCATAAGTGCGAAATCCACTGCACCACGTTCCTTTCCCAATATATCTACCAACGTCTGCGTAAAGGCGATGCCGAGGGTAAAGAGCAGATTCTCTTCCTCGTCACGATTAGACATCCACTTTTTCTTGCCTTTATGACGGATACGTATTTCGCAAAAGTCGGTCTGTATCAGGTCGCCTATGATGACATTACGCTTCACTTTGTCCTTATCATTAGAGCAGGAGCAAGCCTTTCTCATCTCCTTGCCGGCGATGGCAAAGTGATAATTAGGTTTCTCCGGCTGACCCTCTTTACGCTTGGGAGTCATAGGGTTGAACTCGTATGGGAACTTCAGTGGCTCGTCCTTATCCGCCACGTCGTCCTCAAGCACAGTTCGCCCACATCGTGGACAGAAACAATAGCCATAGCCTTTTCCCTCGTTGTAATAGAGTATCTTGGCATTGCCTGATTCATTATTCGGACGCATGGAGAAAAGGTGTGGCTCTGTCACGTAGTTTGGCCAGTCATCTGCATCTATCAGCTGGGCACTCACCCGAGTATAGACATTAGAATCCATGATACGGGTCTTATCCTCGTTCATGTCTGGCAGGAAACCAACTGGCTGAATAAGTTCAAGGCCATTCTCCCTATTAACCGCCCATCTTATCTGGTTGCTCAGGTTGGCATCGTCGATTACTGTTTTGTCGCTGTTGCGATAGATGGTCTTGTATGCCTTATGGGTATTGTCATACATATTGGTGATTTCTATGCCTCTTACTGTATATACCACACCATCCACTGCGACATTGTTGCCTGGAGCATACTGTGCAATGGCGTCACGAAGTGAATACGACGGATTGGAAGATGTCATCGGCGTGAAGAAATCTCGCTTCCCGTTACTGTTTAGGTCAAGCGTCAGTACATTCACCGGCATATTGGCATTGGGCGTGAAGCGGCTGGTTGCCCAAAAGTTAAGCAGACGCTTATAGAGCACCTCTATATACTGCATCTTCAACTTAATGCGGAACTTGTCGCTGATAGGTCCACTGCCCGAGAATGCAGTCTTGTAATCAACGAGTTTGGTATATAATTCGGCATAGCAACGGTCGTTTGCATCCTGTGCATTCTTTACCACCTGCGTCAGCCTACCGTCATAGAAGGTGTCCTTCAGCAGTTTGGTAAGGTCTTCTCGCACATCCGCTTCCAATGGTTGAGAACAAAGTATGTTGAACTTCTCATACATCGTACCCTTAGGGTCGCCCAACAAATCGTCAGGGTCGGCTTCGCTCGAACCATTAAGAATCACTATCTTTCCATTGCTCACCCTCACCTCGAAGGGAGTGTAGAAGTCTGCCACCTTCTGTGTCAGTCTTCCCCCATTCGTCCCTTCGGTAAACACGCCAAAGGCACGCACGAGGAAGGAGTTGGCATGACGCTGCACCACTTGCGGACTCATCAAATCTACAGTAGGTACACGCACAGGCCTACTAATAATCTTATCTATCGGATTGCGAAGTGTTCGGAGTCCTATCACGTCAGAACCACACAGCGTGATGCACGCACTGCGTACCTTATTGTTACGTCCGCTTCGTCCGGCACGCTGCTTATAATTGGCAGGCATCGGAGGAACGCTCTGCAGCATCACAACCTCCAAGTTACCGAGGTCAACACCCATCTCCATAGTTGTTGAACATGCCATGATGTTGATGGTATGATCTTTAAACTTAGACTGCAGTCCTCGTGCCACGCTCTTATCTACCTGTGCTGTATGCTCTTGTTGTAAGAATAGGTTTGGGAAAAGGTGTATATCTTCCAAACGGTCAGAGAACACGCCATCCTCACCCCACAGGTGATTGTTCCAAAGCAGTGGCCTGTTTTGTTTTGACCATGAGTCAATAGTTTTCTTATCAGCCTCCTTGCCCGAGCCTTCATAATAGGGATAGGCATCCCATTGTTCATGGAGGTCTTCTTTCAGTTCAACAGGTGTCGTACCCTCTAAATATGGTGAGAAACGCTTGAAGTTATTGCCAATAGGTCGCAGGCAAACGGCATGACGCTTTCCGTCTGCCTTTGTGTCGCAAAGATAAACATCATCATAGAGTTTGAAGCAGAGGTCGTTCAGGTTGAAACGCGGAGCTTTGTCCTTCTCTGTGACAAAGTGCCCGTTGTCATCCAATCGCTCACCCACCTGCAGTATCTTGTATTCATCGCACGTCATTGTTTCCCATAGCGCATCAATCACACCAGATATTTCATGAAAATACTGCCGCTGTGCATCATTCAACGAGAGTGATGGGTCATCGCGCGAGATAAGTGCACATAGGTAACGGACGATACGAGCCGTTGAAACCTTGCCCTCTTCCAATTTCGGTTTATTGAACGGACGGCGGCGAGGTTTCTCCGTGGCAAAGCGCACGGTAGAAAAAATATCTATCTTGTCGTTACCTGGTATGCGAAGATAGAACGATTGGTTGTTTCTGACGGTATAGTCGAGATATACCTGCATTAGGTTTCGCCAGTCTTCCTCGGTGATTCTGTTGGATGGATTGTCCAACAGTTCGTTGAAGTCTTCAACAGCCTGAGGAAGTTTCACTTTCTCCAACTGTGGATAGCATGTCTCGAAGAGTCCCATGTTCTCGGGCGATGCAGCCGATGCCGGACGATGCCCCAAATACATCACCATAATACTCTGCACATATTTGTCCAGTATCTCGTCCGACGGCAGTCCGTCCTCTATCTCATCACTGTCGCCCGACCTCTTTACAAATACTGAAGCAAATACTGGACAGTATTTGTCTTTCTTGATTAGTTCGGCAATCTCCCGCCATGTCATGTATTTGCAGGACAATTCATCCAATTGCCTCTGCACCACCTTCGGGTCTGGCGATTGCAGGTTGCCCATGATTGGAGCATACTTCATCATGGACATCGGGTCGGCCTGCACCTTCGCCATAATCTGAGTCATGGCCGCCTCCTTGGTAAGTCCATTAGCCTTTCGGCGGCAAAGCTCATGATATATGGTGCTGTAAAACCACATGCGTTCCTGCTCCAGATTCTGTTTCAATGTTGCCCTAGCAGCAACCTGTCGGCTATCCACAAAACTGATATATTGCTGACCGTCATGCAATACAATGCCGTCGGTCTGAGATGTACCCTTGTCCAACTGGTCAAGTATGCTTGGAGCCAGTACACGTGAGATGAAGTCTGCAGAGAGGCGGAATTTCTGAAGACGATTGTCTTCCATATTGCCAATAGCATCGGCATCCACATCCTTGTCTGTATTGTGACTCTTTGTCTGCTTGGCATTGCAGTAAGGGCAGCATCCTTGGATATTACCCACCACATGCCATTCGCCTGAGTCTTTATCTTCTGCAGGAGTCAGCGGTTGGAGCTTGGCTCCTGGCATCAGTCGGAACTTCACGTTGCCGTCTCCCTTAGTGTTCTTTTCGTTTGATAGGCCAAAGATGGCATACTTCTTAGTGCCGTTTTCGTCACTGTCATCCATTTCGAGGTCAAACATGTCACTGTCATCCGTAGCTATCGCATCATATGTCCAGTCTTCTGTATTCACCTGTGCCAAGGCTACATATTCACCACAGTGTTTGCAACGACTGAGTTCCAGCAGCGGCACTTCTTCCATGGCTGAAGTCTTACTATATGCCTCCCCTACCCTTTTCCCGGTAACATTCTCAGTGTATATCTTGAACGATCCGTCGGCATACTCACTGAGACGGACAAACAGACCATTGTTCGGCACACGATAGAAATAATGCACCTTCAACTTCATGTCGGGCACCTTCTTGCCCGCTGCCTTATATCTTTCTTCCTCACGCTGACACATATCGTCGAGCCACTGTAGTTTTTCGCTAATAGAAGCCTCTCCAGGATAGAGTTCATCAAGGGCGATATAATCAGCCTTGAATATCTTCCGCCAGCGTTCCTCGTCATCACCCACAGGAATCTCTTTCTCACCGATACGTCTTCCGCCTATCACCTCCACCTGGTCAGTCCTGATGCCCGTAATTTTGGCAATGAACTCTTTTAGTTCTCTCTCTTCGTTCTCCTCGTCTTCACCATTGCCAAATGTGGCAGATGAAGTGGCAAAACGCACATTCTCAGCATCAACCTGGAAAGCCAACAGCACACGACGGAGCAACATCGCCAACTCCGCTGCACCGGCACCTGTATAGGAGTGAGTCTCGTCGATGACCACCCATCTCAAACTGTGCTTGCCTGCCACGATAAGCTTGGCATCAGCTCCTCTCAACAGGATATATTCCAACATGGTCGGATTGGTAAGTACGATATGGGGAGGAGTATCTCGCACGGCCTTACGTGTATAGACCATGTGAGGATATTTCATGTTCTTCAACTCATAGTGTCCTCTATCATCTGAATCATCTTTCACCCATTCATATTTTCCACCCGTCACTTGCTCAATGCGTTGTCGCAGTTTCTCTGCATCGTCAGAACGGTCGGTGTTCTTCGGTTCTATCTCCGGAAGGTCGCCATTATACACCGTATAGGTCAGTCGTGTGCCTGTGGTGGATTCCGCAGTAGAGATGAGTTCTTCCAGTCGTTCCTTCTGGTCTTCCATCAGGGCATTGAGCGGATAGAGGAAGAGAGCCTGTATCTCTCCAGGCAGTGCGTTTTGCGTAAGGTCGTGTATCAACGGCATCATAAAACATTCGGTCTTACCAGAACCCGTACCAGTTGTAACGACAATCGACTTGGGCTTGTCGTCAGATGTCCTTTGGTTCAACAGCACATCCCAGCATTTGCTTTGGTGCTCGTAAGGTGGATATGTTGCTGTCCACAGTTTCCCCACCAATGCCTTTGCCTCCTCTGCCTTTTCGGGAGCAACGGGGATATAGGAGTTCATACATTGCACTACGGGCACAGCATTCTTGGGTGCAAACAACTCGCCAATGAGTGTCTTCATCTGCTTGATATACGAGCGTTGACTCTCGTTTGTTGATTCGCCACACCACATAGCCACCAGTGCTCTTTCCACCGCTGTGCGGTTGTTGTTATATAGTTCGGAGAAATTCATATATTTATTGTCATTAATCGTTATCAAAACTTATCTTGTGTGCTTGCCAGTCAAAACCAAATTCTTCGCCCAGACGAACAAGCCCTTCCTTATCCTTGTCAGTGAGTTTGCCTTCTCTCTTGCAGAGCAGAGGCCGGTATAGTTCAGGGATGATTTCATCCTGTCTCATATCCCTCAGAGGTTTCATCAGGAAGAAATAGGTTTCTGTCTCATTGGCCACCTCGAAGCACTTGACGATAGAACAGTCAACATCATCAAATCCCCACGGGTCATCATCTTGCAGTATGGGGAAGTTGCATACCAGATTCTTGTCATTGCTGAGATTCTGGAATATGATTCCAAATTCAGGAATTGCGTCGGGACAGGTAGCCATGGGCTCTTTCTCGCAATCGTAGTCCCACAAGAGAGCTTCCTGACCTTCCCAAATAGCATCATCTTTAGCTCTCCCAAAGCATACGGTCAGACTGTCGGGAGCCATGGCATCAAGTAGTTTCCCTGCATAGTTACAATCAGCATCCCATGCTGCAAGGGCTGCCATTCCCACACTCGGGTTATGCTCTATGTCAATCAGGTCTTTTCTGTAAATGCTTCCAAGGTCTTTACAGTCGTATGACTGATAGCCTTGCTCGCTGAAGTCGTTCAGTATAACGTGTTTCTTGAAGATATAGGGCAGATGCAACATTTCGTCTCCCCGCAAATATTGGATAATCTCGCCATCAAGCAAAACCTCCTTAATGAGTGTGGGGCGGTAGACTTCTACTATATAGTGGTCGGAGTCTTCGCCATATTGTATAGTAATGGTAGGATTGAGCATTTGCCCGTCCATCGGTATCTCGTCCTGCTTCTCGAGTTCCTGTTTGTCAAGCCCTCGATAGCATACAAGCGTATGCTCATAGTCTCTCCAGATGGGTTGCTCTATATTTAGTCCTGGCAGGTAAGCTACTGTAAGCAGATAGGGTTTCCCCTTTATTGTCACTCTCAGCGTCACCTCACCGTATGTAGGTTCGTCTATGCTTGTCCATTCCTTGTAGCGTCCGCTTTCTGTCTTGTATTCTATTTGCTCTGCCTTTATGTCGCTCTCCGGTCTGGCATTTCGGATATCATCCTTGGTCAGGAAGTGGCGCACTATGATGTCTTTCTGTCCGAATATCACTGGAAGTTCGTCTTCCGAATATTCATCGCTGATGTCGGGATCGTCCAAATAGCGGTGCTTTACCTTGCCTCCCGACACATAGAATATGATGTCAGTGTAGAGACGGGTTGTCACTTGGTCATAGCCATTACGGTTATATAGACTTATTTCCCTACCGTGCTCATCAAGGAATGTCACGGAGTCGTAGATATACATCCAGTTCCATGTCTCGCTCACGCCAGTCTTTTGGTCACGAAAGGGCTTGCGGCTTACTGTATCAACCATTGCAGCGTCCTTCAGTCGGCAACGGTTAGAGAAGAGCAATGCAGTCTCTTTCTGATCGTTGCGTGTTGAAGTCCATGTGTCACCATAGCCGCCTTGCCTCCAAAGCTGCAGCCACTCGGTGGTGTCCAGCGTCTGAGCCAAGTATTCATTGCCTTCATCGTCTTTCACGATGATTTCTATCCGTGTGAAACGGCATGTGGGAATATGTTTTATCTGTACTCCCTTTTCCACTCCGAAGGCGACAAAGTCATTTACGCCATGGTTCAGATAAGTGATAAGAGGACGCTCATCTAATGATTGTCCCACCACTTTGTCGCCGTCCTTAAACCTTATATATATAAATAGGTGTTGCTGATTTTCGGGATGAGGCACTCCCCACAGATGTACCCTGTCATACCGCAGATACTGATGCAGACCGCCGCCCACTTCCTCTGGCTTCAACCATATATTCAGCCTACGGGTCATACTGCCATAGTCGGGAGAGAAAGTCACAGCCCACTCTAAACGGAACTTCTGTCGCAAAATCTCGTCATTGGCAGCTTTGATGGTGGCAACGAAGCGGTTCACGTCTGAAGTCTCATCCTTCAGGTCAGCGGCATCGAAAGGTAGTTCGCCATTTAATATCTCCTTCATGTATTCGTAGAGGGAGTGCTGCCGCTTGATGCTCTCACGGAATGCCACAGCTCTCGATGCATCGTCCAGATTCTCCAACGTATAGTTCTCGCCATGATATATACGGCAAAGTCCTTTCAGAAACTTCATGTTGTCGTTCCTGCCCAGTTCATGTTTTATTGCCAAACCTCCCAACACATAGATGGAGTAGAGCCAACGCTTGTTGCCGTTATCGTCTCTATACAGGTAGCGTTTCTTGCTGATACCAGCGTTCGTCCATAGGGTTTCAAGGTCGAGACCATCCACGAGGTCGCATTTATTACCTCTCTGATACCTTCGTTTATACCATTCAGCCATATAGACAACAGTAGCCTTAGCATTCTCCTCGCTTGCCAATGCTTGGCAATCTTGACTTCTGGCGACAACATTCAACTCGGCTTCGAGCGCAGTGAAGTCGGTTTCTGACAGTCGCAGCCGCCATACGTATGGCTGACTGATGTCGAGTTGTTCAATTTTGTCTTTCAGTCTTCTTTCCATTTGGATATTTCTTGTTTGATCCCTCGATAAGCCTCACGAAGATCACGTAGCGGATGCTCGGAATCCTTAATATGGTGTATCATCGAGTGACAATTGCTGCATAGCGGCACGAGATTTTCCAGAAAGTTCTCAGGTATTCCATCCTCCTCGTATGTCGAAATTGGCTTAAGATGATGCACCTCAATGAAGTTGGCACCAAGTTCCTCACCATAAAGTTCCGCGAAGTTCATGCCACAACACTGACACTGGTAGCCATACCTCTCAATGCACTGCTGGCGCAACTGGGGGTTGCGGCGCACCACCTCCGTCTCCTTTACAATGTGCTTGCGCTCACCCTCAGTCTCTTCTCTGAAAGGCGAAGCCAAAAGCTTTGCTGGCTCTGCCGTGACTGTTGCCTTAGGCTTGTCGTCCGAAGACCTCTTCTTCTTGAACAGTTCCTTGAATGCTTTCGACTCCAAGAAGCTCGTCCATTGTTTCAGATGGAAAGAATACATATTGTCAGCTTCCTTGTCAGCTGTTCGCATCTCGCCATTGGTGGCAATCTTCTCACGCACCCGGTCATAGTAGTTGTGATCCAGCTCCTCAAAGACGCTCTTAAATCGAAAGTCAGCATATTGGCGTATGAAATCTGCCAACTCCCTCTCGGTGAAGTCGGCTATTGCCACCGCATTTGTCTTGCGCTTTGCTTCAAGGTTGGCTATATATGCTTCCCGAAGCATTTCTGCTGTCACTAATGTCTGTTTCTTTGCCATCTATTCTCTACCATTTATATATCATTCTTGCGAATCAGAGGTGCCTGTCCCTGTGACCCTTTATATGTCGTCATTCTTACGTCTTCTTACGACTCCTCATCAGTTGAATCAGAAGAATCCGTATTCAATGCGCTCACTCCATCGGCTTGATCATCTTCTCTATGAAGGCTATCTCTTCGTCCGACAAGCCATACTTGGCGTATAACTGGCGGTCGATGTCAGAAATGCTCTGACTCCAGTCGATGTCGGAGGTGGAGGTGAAGTCCTGGAGGGGGACGAATTTCCAGACATCTCTAGGATTATCTTGTGTTACTTTTAGAATGCCAAGCATTAAACGGGCAAACTTAGTTTTTATATATTTGAGACAAGAGGTTGCTTCTTTTTCTGTATCAAACTTTCCTATGCTAAGGAATGTTGTTGTTGAACCTTCATTAGGTTTGGCAACAAATGGAGAGGATAACTCTTCTCCTAACTTTCCATTTCCGTTTGCTTTAGCAACAAAAACTTTATAATATTCAAAGTTATCAGGTATTCTAATATATGATTTCTTGATATACTTTTGTATACGTTCGTTATTAATTCGACCTATAATTGCTGCATATTCTACATTTTGAGCATTTGTAGAAAATAGCTCTGGAAATAAGTCAAATGCATTTGTTCCTAAATCAAACTTGTGCCCCTTACTTGGTCTTTCTTTTGCCCACTCGTTTTCTTTATATAGTGTTTCTGTCAAACGATATAAATCACGGGGATAAACTAAATCTGCAAAAGAAACAAATTGTTCACCCATTACCTTTTCTTTAATCTGCGATATTTCAGGATATTTCATAAAAGATCCGATTTCACCATAAGAATAACCCTCATTCCACATTGTAATAGCAACACCGCCCTTAATTTCTACATTTTCAAAAACTTCTTCAGGATTACTCCAGTACTTTATTACTGTATAATGTTCATCATGAAGCATTTTTTCATTCCATTCTGTAGGTGTTTTCCCTGCATTGAACAAGAATCTCGCTGGATGGATTGTAGTTCCAATTGCACTAATATATCGACCTAAATCGATAAAATAATGATATGCAGGTTCTTTGTTTATTCCCATCTGATACGGCGGATTCCCCACCACTGCATTAAACTTTATCATTTGTTTGCTTTTATTGTCCTTCCAGAATCCGACAGACTTGAGGTCATTGACAAGAGCCTCTTGGTCGGAGGAAGCGCGAGTTATTAATTGTTCGTTCTTGATATTTGCCTTTCGGTCAACGTTACGGAAGCCGAAGAGCGTGCGGCGAGTGATACCCACAGCCATTGGGGTGTTGCAGATGACATACATGTTGTCGCGCACGATGTCGTCCCACACCACTTGCTCCTCCAGCACACTGATGGTGGCAGGGTCGATGCACTTTGCCTTGATATATTCCTCAAGGCGACGGCGGTAGAGCGAATAGGTAACATATAAAGGATAGAGACCGGTCTTGGAATTAATCTCCAGTATCTTCGTCTGCACCTCACCTGCAAGGTCAACATTGTCGAAGAGCTGACGGGTAACGTCGCCCTGGTCAACAAGGCGTGGAGTGTCGAGCTGACCAGTCTTCTCGTCGAAGGTCTCGTCATACCAGCACCAGCCGCCAATAGTATCGCTCATGTGCATATTCACCACACGCCATGGGGTAAGTACTGTTTCCTTGTCGGGATTGCGGAAGTAAGAGAATATCTCCGCTATCTGACGAATGCGGTCATCTACATGCATAAAGTCTGCCTCACGGGTGAGGGCACGGTATTTCTTGCCAGCCTCCTCAAAGCGAGTGGCATTGAAACACTTGCGTATCTTGTTGAAGTCTTCCTTCGATATGCCCTTGGGCATGAACTCCGCCCACGACTCGTCCTTAATCTTTCGGGTGAAGTTATCAACAGTGAGGTCGTCCTTCGGGTCGCCCGCATCAGCACCACCATACATCAGCAGCGGTATGCGCAGGGCAATGCCTCGGATGTTGGTCATTCGGGCTTTGAACTCCTCACGAGCCTTCTTCAGCTGCTCGTTGCGAGCAAGTCGTTCAGCCTCTTTCCGCAACCATTCCTCACGCTGCTCCTCAGTCCATTCCTCCCATTGCTTCTTAAACTGCTCGTCCTTCTGTGCCTTCTTCTTCGCACGTTCGGCAGCCTCAGCTTTCTTGCGGCGGATGCTCTCCTCATATTCGGCTCGCTCTTCCTCGCTCATGTGGCTGAGATCGATAACCTTCTTGGCATCCTTGCGTTTCTCGTCGGGAGCCTGACCGCCGTTCTCGCCTATGTGGTTGACAATGTCCTTGTCTATCTTGTTGAGCTCGTCTTGGTTGTAGAGACAAGGATCATCGAAGCCCTTGCGCACCAGACGGTCGATGAACACATTCTCAAGTTGCTTGTAGATGGCATTGACGTCCATCGGACTCATCTTTCCTCCCTCCATCGAAAGCACGGGGCACAGCTCTATAAAGTCGCGCACTGTCTCCTTGTCGCGCATCTCCTGTGTCTTCTCTTCCTCGCCTTCAGCATCCTTCTTCTCCTTGGCCTTTGCCATGGAAGAGAACTTAGCTGTCTCTGCCACAATCTTCAGTGTGCGGTCGGGCGCAAAGTCAAACACATAGCAGGTGGTCTTCATCTTGCCGTCGGCAGTCTTGTAGGGCGACTGCACTCGGAAGATGGTCTGCATATAGGTGGCAGCACTGTCGCCTCCCTTTAGGTAGAGCACAGCCGACCATGGGCGCACGGTAACTCCTGTTGTCAGACGGCCACATGAGATGGTAATAGTGCTGGTCTTCTCGGGCATGCTACCAATAGCCTTGTTCACTGCATCGAGGGCATTGTCGCTCTGCTCGTCAATGTCGCCCTTGCCTGCCACGTTGACAATGTCGAAACGCTTGAATACGGGATGCTCACGCAAGAGCTGCGTCAGGGCAGCAGCCTCGTCAACATGAGTCACCACCCAAAGCGTGTGGCGGAACATACGACGATAGTCATTGGTAGAGAACGGAAAATTATTTGTGTCGTCCTTGGTGCAGAGTAGTTGGAGAAACTGCTTCACTTCCTCCTCATGCACAAAACGTCCCTTGGCTCCTTCCGGCATTTGGGCATTGTCGGCCTTGGGGTTGCCAGTCCATGTGCGCAGAAACTCGTTGAAGGTGAATATTCCGTCATGATCTACTACATTCTGGATGTTGCGGGTAATGTCGTAGGTGAAAATCTTCATCTGCGGCAGTTCGGCGTATGGGTTGGGCTCATCGGGATGCTGAATGCCCCATTCAAGCTTTGCCTGTTGCTCAGAGACATAGTCCCAGGTGAAGATTTCTTTTTCCTCGAAGTCTTCATACAGGTTGAAAGGAGTGCCGGAGAGGTGGAGCATCTTTGTCTTTTCCTTCTTCAGAAACTCATCAATAACGCGCTTGCCAAGGGCAGTGCGTGTTCCCTCGTGTGCCTCGTCGATAACCACCAAGTCCCAGTCGGTGTTGAGGATGTCTGCCTTCAGCTTCTCATTCTCCTTTGCCGGATTATGACCACTTGAGTCATCATGCTTGTCCTTGTTCTTGACCTGTGTCTTGATGTTGACAAGCTCCGAGAGCCGGAGATATTGCATCGACACGAAGAAAACATAGTGGTTGTCGTTGCTCCGATTGGCAAACTTCTCCAAGTCGTAGTACTTCCGCTTGTCGTGCTGCTCATCATCAAAGAGCGTACCGAAGTCCCATTTGTCCCTTTGATTGTCATTGCCTGTTATTCTGTCGGTCACAACGTTTTTAAAGTCAGTTCCCCAACTCTCACTAACCACAGGTCGATGGGTGACGATGAGGGTACGCTTTACATCCATCTCCCTTGCAAGCTGCAAGGCACACAGTGTCTTGCCGAAGCGCATCTTGGCATTCCACAGATACTGAGCATATTTCGGCTGCACAGTCCATTGATAGCCGGAAGCCTTACTGCCACTACGCTTGCAGAACTGGGCTTTGGCATTGTCGATGGCTTTCCGTTGTTCCACTCGAAGCGTTATCCGCCCGTCGTCAGAAGCAGATTGGCCAAATGCCGTCTGTATCTCTTCTAATGTGTTGAATGTATTGTCCATAGAAGTAGCGTTTATAATTATTGTTGAGTTTTGTTTACTATTGACTCGAAAGTCTGTTTCGGGGCACTTTGGTCATGGAAATCCTTAGAGCAGAGCGTCGCCTTGTGAATGTTCACCCCATCGAGAAAGTCCTTTATCAGACAGAACCGTTCGTGGGGCGAAGGCTTTCGTTTCTCTTCTTTAGTATCGCCGGAGAAAAGGGATAATTGCACGTATTTGTCTCTTTTCTCTTCAACGAACGGCTGATAACCTGGAAGTCCGTATGTAAGTCCATCCATCTGCCACACATTCCACGAAATAATATAGGCGGCTCCCGGCATCATGCGCATCTTGTTCTGATTGAACTTCTTTTCCCCGAACTGGGCGATGTAGTGTTCCTCAAAGGTGAAGAAGAGGGCTTCACGGGCAAGGAGAAGGTTGTCGCCCTGCCATTCAAATCCGTAGGTTGACCTTAATGCCACTTTTGCCCAAAGAATCCATTCCTTAGAGTCCTTGGTGTTTTCAGATACAATACGCAGCTTGCGATCGAGCATTCCTATACGATACTTTACATCCTGATTATACTCTCCAGTGACAGCATCATATCTGTTGCAAAGATAAGGCGCCTCGCCACAGGTAATCTCCAGGCGCATGTCGGCCACATAGTCCTGCCATGTCTTGCCCTCGGGGAAGAGTATCTTCTCTTCGTTGTTTATCCACTTGTGAGGGTCGTTGGGATCAGGGGCATTGAAGAGCCCTTCCTTCCTGCCAAACCACGCCTCGTCGATGAGGTTGTTTTGGGCGTTGCATATCCATGCAGGAGTAAACACCTCGGCCTTGTCTTTGGCACGCTGTGTCTGTTCCTGTTTCGACTTGACAGCACGTGGGCGTATCATCTCCTGATAGCAGAGTCTTGCTTCTGGCGTTTGTTTGATGATGGCATCGTATTGCTCTTTAGTCGCCACAACACCTTCATCTGATATATATGATGTAATCTTGTCGAGCGTTATGGGAGCAAAGAAAGTGAACTCCTCTCCCAAGTCGGCATAAGAGTCGGTGGCCCAATAGATATTCTGCTGGGTGGTATGGTCTTTGAGGAGATTCATACAAACCTTCTCTCCATAGCTGACGAGGAGTTGGTTCTCACTTATGTCTGCTTCTCTTTTCATCATTTCGCGTGCTAATTTACAGTTATATGTTGCAGTCTTCCTGCACAGATGAATACTTTTTCAATATCTCTCCTAATTTTTCCGCTATTTGCCGCCTCAACCACTCTGGTTTTAGCACTTCCACTTGATTTCCATAAGAGAATATCCTTGCTTCGAGTTCCTTGTTGGGACGGACTCTCAGCCTGATGATATGCTCCTTGTCATCTGCCGTCTCCTGTGAGGGATGAATAGGTTTGTTGACAACGTAGGGGAAGCGAGCATCATCAAACTTCAACAGTACTTCTTCTAGCTCGGGATGGTCTTCTGGTAAGGTGACACCAATTATGTCCTTGAAATATTCGTTGAAGTCAATATTGGTATTCGGGATGAAAGGTACATTGGCTCGTGATATCTTCACTATGCGGTCGAGTGCCTTATTGGTGATATAGTTTCCATGGCTACCTTCTTGCAGTCCTATGATAAACCAACGATTGTTGAACTGCTTAATATGATAGGGATGAATAATAGTGGTCCGCTCGTTTCCGGCAAATGTGCGATATTCTACATTCAACGGCTGATGGTTTATTGCTGCATCTATTAGCTCACCCAAAAACTCAGTTCCCTTCAAAAGGTCATTACTATCAAAAGACACTATGTTCTCGGTATTTGGTCGCACTCCGAAACGTATTTCGAGATTGGATATTACGTCCTCCAGCCACGCATTGCTCGGCACTCCACGAAAACGGCTGAGCAAGTCGATTGTGGAACGCAGTGAAGCCACTTCCTCTGCCGAAAGTTCATTATTGAATATGGTGAAGTCTGGCTCAGAATAACGATAGTAGCATTTCTTGCCATCATACTGGTATGCTTTGATTGGGGCATTATAGGTCATTCGGTCACGCATGTTCCTGATGTCATCGCGTATCTGACGAATGCTGACCATACTGCCATCCACATCATAAAGCACCTCATTGACAATCTGCAAGAGGTCGTCAATCTCATACTTTCGGGAGAAGTCGCTGAAACAGCGGTCAAGTATCTTATATCTCAATTGAGCGTTCTTATTTGTAGGCATATACGGATTATTATAAATCTATCTGCAAAATTAGTAAAAAGAAAACAAACCACCAAATGTTATGACTCTTTTTTTATACCTATAATCAAAATAATCAGTTTTATGCAGTAAAAATGCACAGATAGCCCTGCATCAATCATATTTTGAGCGTAGTTGACACGAACGACCTTGCAGACCTCTTGCTGAGTTCTGCTGACTTCTGGGTTGTTAGTCCATTTCTCAGTCCAATTTTCTGCTCTTTTTAGTGAACTGTCAACCATTCATAGTTTCCTGATTTTATGCTACTTTATTCGAGATTATCTGATAAATCAATCGGAGGTAGCATATCCAGTAAGACTTTGTATTCCGACTTATACCTTTCGAGTCGCTCGTAATCTTTCGGAGTAGGTGAAGGAATGCGGCTGATATCCATATTATTCCTCATGTCATTCAGTTTTACCTTCAATGCCAGTTGATTCTCACCAAATCTCTTTATATACTCTTCCCGATTGGGAGCTGTATGGTAGTTCAAAATCGCCAAGGCATCTCCCATCTCTTGCCAATCATCATCTGATGGAAAATATATACTTTCGCCAGGAAATGGCATCATATCAAACTCTTCTTTCCACGCTTCATCTTCACTTGTAGAAAGTTTACGTAGAGTGTCTTCAATTTTTCTGAACAGGGCCTCTATTGTATAATCAGTATCTTCGATAGCATCATGAAGGAAACCAACGATTTTCTCTTTCCATGTAAATCCGCTTTGAGCAACGGGCAGGAGATGTGACACAAAATAGTCATTGCCACCCTTGTCCTTTTGTCCTTGATGCACCTCGCGTGCCACCATGCCGGCGGCTATCACAGCCGGAGTCCAATAACCCTGTGAGTCCTCCAAGTCAAGGAATCGTCTTTTGCCTTCTTCAGGATTGAATGAAGATATGTATGCAAGATACTCCCTATAGAGCTGTTCCGTATCAGATCCTTGGTCCATAAAATCCAATAGTCCATCCATAAAGCCATCCATATAACGGATGTCCTGCTCGCCAGTAGCCTTGAATCCAGCCACCATTATTCTGCATTGCCTCATTGTGGCTTCCTGGGCTTCAGCTATTCGCTTAAGTCCATCATATAATTCATGTCCTGTCATAAACTTAATTTAAATAAGTATTAGAATCAGATGGAGTGAATATCCCAGTGACCCTCCAATCAATTTTCAAAATCCAAAGAAATAAGTCCTTCTCCATCGTCGAACTTATCAAAATCCGACTTAAACAAACGGTCTTGTATGATTCGGTATTTTTCAAATTCGCTCTCTGCGTATTCCTTCGCATATTCTGCCGTTACCTGGCCGGCATCATTGAGGACTGCATCTCCACCAGCTTCAAGCACGATGTCTATCCGCTTTGCCCAGTCCTCCATTGTCATGGGAATGTGTCTGTCTGCCATACGTTGTGCAAAGTCAAGGATGGAGTTGACCAGTTTTCCCATGTCATCAAGTTCCTTCTCTTTGAGATAATTCTTGGCTATGCTCACGTCAGCCTTGACAATTTTTCCGTCAGGTGCTTTCTCCCAGGTTGTTAGACCCATGTGCTCTTTTGACGCATCAGCTCGGTCAACAATCAGCTCCGCAGCAGTATGTCCGTGTACGGCAAAGTGCATTTTGTTTTGAATCTTCTTGTAGAACATTCTTGTTGTGGGAGCATCCCTGTTATAGTCAATGCTGGTGGCATATATGTCCGTGAGCTTCTGATAGAATCGCCGTTCGCTCATGCGAATCTCACGGATTTCAGACAGCAGATGCTCAAAATAATCCTCGCCAATGAACGCTCCGTTCTCCATACGCATCTTATCTATGATATAGCCTCGGAGCGAGAACTGGCGGATGACGTATGTACACCATTGGCGGAATTGTGTAGCACGGATGGAGTTGACACGATAACCCACGCTGATGATGGCATCAAGACTATAAAAAGCTGTTTGGTACATTTTTCCATCGGAAGCAGTTGTTTCCATTTTGGAAATAACTGAATCTACCATCAGCTCTCCTGAGTCAAATATATTCTTCAGGTGTTTATTAATAGCCGGTACACCCACATCAAAGAGTGTGGCCATTGCCTTTTGGGTAGCCCATATCGTTTCGTCCTTATATAATACCTGTATGCCATTCTCCTTCCCTTCGGCTACGAAGGTAAGAAACTCAGCTGTACTATTTCGTATTTCTCTTTTCTTTGCCATTGTTTTCTTATTTATTGTTATTCTTTTATGTTGTCATTCTTACGAATCAGAGGTACCTGTCCCTGAGCCCTCTTGCTCCATAGCCTGGCCCCTCTCAAGTGAAGGACGCCCTGAAAGGGCAACCTGCTCATAGCCCAGGGCAGAGCGAAGCGGCACCCTGGGTAATGTCGTTCAGCCCATTGCTCGCCCTGAAAGGTAGGGCGTTTCCTTGCAGCCGAGGTTTGGGGAGTTTCATTTCTTCCATTTCTTATAGAATTAGGATAAGGAAATAAGCATCAAAATACCCCCTTGCAGTATTCCTCCGTGGGGACATCTATATATCCACCCTTGGCACGCACAAAATCGAGAAGATTGGAGAAGGTGATGTTCATATTGAGCAACACGGGGTTGCCTATGAGAATGAGATTCAGACGGGCACGGGTGAGAGCCACATTCAACTTGCGGTCGATTATCATGCCGTCCTCCTCAAACACGTCGTTGGTGAGGAAGTTGAGCTGATAGGGCTGCTGGATGGTGAAACCATAGATAATGAAGTCGCGCTGACTGCCTTGATAACGCTCCACGGTGTCGATGGTGATGTCGTGCAGGCACGGGATGCCATATCTGTCTATCTCGTTGCGCACGGTTGATATCTGGTTGCGATAAGGCACTATCACCCCGACGGTCTTGTCTTTATCAAAGCCTTCAGATGTCAGTTCGTATATGGCCCGCACTGTGGCAGCAATCATCTGCGCCTCGGTCTTGTTGGTCTTTGCCGAAGGTGACAACACTGTTGGTCGAGCCTCCACAAAGGCTATGCGGTGGGTGGTGAGCATGGTGATGATACTGTTGGCTGAGTCCTTGCGCACCGTGGGGAGCGTCTGATGTTCGAGCGGCACGATGTCGAGTTTGTTGCCATAGAAAGCCTGATTTGGGAATTCGGCAATGTCCCTGTGCATTCGTCCCTGTTTGGTGAGCATATACACGTATCTCTCGTCATACCCCTTATCAGTCTTGAATTGCGCCAACAATCGCTCAAACAACGACAAGCGGCAATCCCTCAGATTGATGCCGATGAGTTCGGGTTCGCTTACTGCCGATTCCTCCACCGTCTGCTGCACCACTGCTGGCAATTGCTTGTGGTCGCCGATAAGTACAAACTTTTCTATCCGGCATCTATTGTCCTTTTGCGCACTGAAGAGTCCTATAAGATGGGGTTCGAGAATCTGCGATGACTCATCCACGATGGCAAGACTGAAATGCTTTATCTGCAACAACGAGATGTTGGCATTGAGCGAAGCCGTCGTTCCACAGAACACCCTTGTCGTTTGTATCATCTTCATCACCGCATTGGCGCTATTGAGCTTCTTCGACTTTACACTGAGCATATAGTCGAGATATTCCTTAGAGCACGAGAGTTCCGACCCTAAGCGTATGAAATCAAAATCCGGATTCTCCTGCCTCATCTCCACCAGTTTGCTGCATATCTCATCCACAGCCCTGTTGGTATATGACAAAAGCAGCACGTTGGTGCCCTCCTCCAGCAATTCCTCCTTGAGCAGGTTTACCAGTCCGTAGGATGTCTTGCCAGTGCCTGGAGGACCGATAATGAGGAATATGTCCTTGGCCTGCTTGGCATGTTCCACAAGAGTGTTGAAGGCTCCGTATTCCCCCTTGCGATGGATGGATGTGTCGCATATAGGCTCACGCTGCGAGAGTATGAGGTCGCGACGTGATTTCGGTGCCGAGAGGAAAGAATGCATTGCACTGTAAAGCGAACCGGTCATCGACTCAAGCATGTCGTGCTCAATGGCCCAAAGCGTACCCTCGGGCTTGTTCTCTATCGTTCTCTTGTCCGTCTGACTGTTACGCAATTTCAGTTCAATGTCATTCTCACGAATATCCACAATAGTAGCCCTATGCACCATCTGTGCGCAGGCATTGGGAATCCTTGTTTTCTTGTCGTAATTATATGGATAAAGTATGACGATATCTCCTATACGGAAATTCGTGGTGTCGGCAGATTGCGGTTCATCAAACTTAAGCACCACCCCACTAATCGCGGCACTGCCTTCGTCATCATAACGGAATTCCGACACTGTCAATCCGTCGTATATATTTCCCGCCGTCTTCTTGTCATCAAGAGTGTCATTCCATATTGACGCAAATCCAGAGTTTTCCTTCTGCTTGTTTCCCATTTTTGACAATAGCTGTTCGTTTTCGAGGAAACGCAGGAATCGCAGGTAATACGAGCGTTCCAATGGGGTGGCGGAATAGATGGGCGCAAGCAATGCCGACAGTTGTGGCTTTAAGTAGTTTTCCCATAGTCGGCCCGATATTTTCTTCAGGTTCAACTTGTCCGGTGTCAGAGTCGTCAATATGTCCAATCCCTCCTTGGCATAGAATATCTCGCTCCATGCTATCAGGTTGCGCATCCTTATCGCCCTAAGCAGCAGCCGCTGGTCGTTTGCCAAAAGCACCAATCCAGCAGAGTATTTGGAATAAAGGAGCATGATATGTTTCAGTTCCTCAGCATATTTCCCAAACTCATAATTGAACAGAGCGCGATATAGCATCAGCTGCACCTTATGGGGCTCCTTTATCACGGGGATATCCGGATTGCTGTCAGGTGATTTAAACGGAACAAATTCTCCCTTGCCCGACTTCTGCTCTATGATGGTCACGTCCCTACCCTTTTGACATAGGAAGTCGAGACGTCCTTGTATTCCCAACACCTCACTGAAAAACGAGGGTTCGAGAACAACGTCTTCCTTGCTATACTGTCCGATTGAGTTCGGAAGATCGGAGCCTATCAGTTTCTCAATATTGCGCTTCTGAACCTGCGCATCTTGCTTAAACTGCACGAAGTTGTCAATCAGTTCCTGGCAAGATATCATGCTTAGAGCATTATTATTGACAAACTCCTTAAGGCTGTTCTCAAAGGGGATGTCCCTGCCATGCACAGTGTCGTCGAGAAATTGTCCGGAGAGATTACCCAGGAATATTGCCCGATTATTTACATTGGGCTTAATCTTGTTGATGAGATTCACGAATGGCGACTCGGCATACGACTCAAAGCAACTGGCTATCGTGGTGATGTTCACGAGGAAATCAGGTTCGAGAATAATAAGCTCCGGCATGACTATCTCCCCTCGCTCATCCATACGTATTCTGACGAGGTTCATCTGCGCGCCTTCCCACAACACCGTCTTCAGATACGACCAGTCGGCCTTGCCGTCAAGCGTCAATATCTTGTTGTCCTTACCATAGCATATCTTGAGTGTTGTGTTGTTCTCTTCCTCCGTAGCCCAGATGAAATTGTCATCCCATCGTGCCACCACCACGCGTAGCACATTCTCACTGATTTTTCCCCATGTGCTTTTCCTGTCGGCCATGGGGAAATGGCTCTTCAGACTTTCGGGTATCTCCTCCTTGCCACACACCCAATACACCAGCAATGCCGTAGCCTTAATATTGTGGGGGAAGAGCCTTTCGAGTTCGTCATCTGACAGTTCTTGGTCACTATTCGACTTTGGGAATATGTCCTTGCGCGCCAAGTGTATGAGATCGGCTATTGTATAAGGAATCTGATATTTCTTTACACAATAATCCACCTTGGAGAAGAATCCCACAAAGGCAATCTGACAATCGGCTATAGCCTGTTCCACCGCACGTCGGAACACTCCTCTTAGTATGTCATACCTTTCTTCGGTTGACATACCCTCTGCACAAGCACCCTCCAACTGCGCATAGAGTGCCGATGCAGATTCCACTATAACATACTTGCCCCTGCCGGTGTTCTTCTCCCTGTCGCCGTCATCAGTATGTTTTCGGCTATATGGTGATAGCATGTTCAATTATTTCTCGTAGCCTACGGGGTGATTGGGAAATTCGGGATATACTCTGAAAACAATGCGAAACGAACCTTCGTTGTAGCTTGTACTTGTAATTCGGAATGACCCAATCTCCTTGGTTGACTTTACGTGCTTGCCGATGCAAGGGCATACGTCATAGTCGCCAATCCTTACGAGTCGCAATGTTTCACTTGCGTCTTCGGGCAATTTGTCGAGCTTAACTCCCTCCGGGATATTGTCGCGAGTGACAAACTCATATTCCACAGGCAAGTCTGCGGCAATAAGTTCGTTGATTTTACTCTCTATTTCAGCAACTTGTCCATCAGTAGGACATTCCGCAAGCAGAAAGTTTATTTTACTCTTCTTTCTCTCAATATGAGCATTCTTCGACCTTTCGCAGCCGAACATCCTCACCATTGTCTGATTGAGCAAATGCTCCGCCGTATGCGAAGGTTCGTGCTCACTCTTGTTGTGTTCATTCAATACTGGTTGTTCCATATACTAACAAAAAAACTATAAACAATTGTAAGTGCAACTTTATAAGGCACTAAATTAATGCTGCAAAAATACATCTTTTATTTCAGAAAACAAAGGTTTTTCCTCCAAATTTCACAAAAAACATGCGATTTAGAGCAAAAACACATAATTATTGAATACCCTATTTCATCATCTTGCCCCTGATTTACGACAAATAAAACACTATTTTGCCCCTGATTTACGACAAATCAGGCACCATTTTGCCCCTGATTTACGACAAAAACGAGAAAAAATTTGCATAATTCATAATAATATTGTATCTTTGCCGACAAAATATCAATTGAAGTCGTATAGTAAACAACGATTAAGAAAATGTTCAATAGAGATATCATCCATCGACTCAAGCAATGGAAGTCAAGTGACTCCCGGAAGCCCCTGATACTACGTGGCGCACGCCAAGTAGGGAAAACAACTGTAGTAAAGGAATTCGGTAAGACCTATGCCAACTATCTCTACTATAATATGGAGCAAACACAGGATCGCGATGTGATGGAAATGGACATCTCAATGGAAAACCTCGAGATGATGCTATATGCTTCAAAAGGCAAAGAAAACCGCGGGGGGGACACCCTACTGTTTATTGACGAAATACAGAACTCCCCCAAGACCGTTGCCCGACTCAGATATTTCTATGAACAACTGCACCATTTGCACGTGATTGCAGCCGGGTCGTTACTTGAAAATCTAATTGACGTAAAGGTCAGTTTTCCAGTGGGCAGAGTGCAATATATGGCTCTTCGGCCATGTTCGTTCTTCGAATTCCTTGGAGCATTGGGCAAGGGCAACCTCAGAGCCATTCTATCCACATCGCCAGAGATGGCTCTGCCATTTCACAACGAATTAATGAATCTTTTCCAGCAATATATGCTTGTGGGAGGAATGCCAGAGATTGTTGATGCCTTTTCCAAGAACAAAGACATTCTGGGGCTTGACACTTATTTCGACACTCTCGTGACAGCCTACAAGGATGACGTTGAAAAATACGTAAGAGGCAACAAACTCACAGAGGTTGTGCGCTTCATTCTTTCCTATGGTTGGAGTGAAGCCGGAGAAGCTATCACATTAGGGAATTTTGCCAAGTCTTCCTATCAGTCGCGTGAAGTGGGCGAAGCATTCCGCCTGCTAGAGAAAGCTATGCTTATGGAACTGGTTTATCCTACTTCATCCCCCATACAACCAGTCATACCAGAGACAAGACGTAAGCCGAAACTGATATGGTTTGACACTGGCATAGTCAACTACCAAGCAGGCATTCGCAAGGACATCATAGGAGCGAAGGACATTCTCGATGTATGGCGCGGAAGAATAGCCGAACAAGTGGTGGCTCAGGAACTGTTGGCATTGAGTGAAAAAGTGGGACAACGACGTGCCTACTGGTCACGTCCCAACAACGGCGCGGAGATAGATTTCATTTATTTATATGATTCACGAATAATCCCTATTGAAGTGAAGAACGGCACTAATGCCCATCTGCGCTCCATACAGGTGTTTATGGACATGTCTCCCGAGGACATTGCCATAAGGATATGGTCAGGCAATTATTCTGTTGACAATGTCAAAACGCCCTCCGGCAAGCCCTTCCGCCTTTTGTGTATATGCTAAATAAAAAGTATACCACATTCTAATTAAAAAGGGTACCACTTTAAACCGGCAACAAAGGTACGTTTAAATATTCAAACTACCAAATAAAATTCTTAAAATCATCTGTTTTGCTCATTAAATTTCTTTGT
>JALFCW010000148.1 GCA_022771625.1 Prevotella sp. | reverse complement strand
TCCTTTACATCTATCTTATAGATAAGTCCAAGGTCGTAGATATTCACAGGAATCTCGGGGTCATAGACGGTCTTCAACACATCCACAATCCTCTCCTCTATCTTTGTTTTTTCTTCTGCTGTCATAAGTGTATCTTGTTTTTATTTGCAAAAATAAAGAAAATCGGCGGAAATACCAAATATTCCGCCGACTTTTTTGATTTTTTCCGTCTTCTTTGTTGTTTTTTCTATCGTAATCTTAATCTTAAGCCCACGTTGAGACTGAAATTGGTGGGTTTATGCTTATAGAAATTCTCTACACTGCTGTGGTTGTCGATATAATGACTCACCCCGGGTTCGATGTATATACCGAAGTTATCCACAAAGTTATATTCAGCTCCTATGGCGGCATTCAACGACCACTGCATGCCGCCTTCACGTATGTCGCACTTCTTGTCTTCTTCGGGGATGTTCACTCCGTCCATCGTCGCCTTTCCGCTCACGAGTTTCTGCATCTCGCCTCCTGCAGTGAGATACACCTTCAACCTTTGGGCGGAAACGACATTATAGCTTGCGGCAAGAGGCAGACCGACGTAATGCAACTTCTGAACTCCACTTCCCGACATCTTGCCCTCGGAATAGTCGAACGAGGAGCGCAGATAACTATATGTCAATCCCGAGGAGATGCTCCATCTGTTGTCGATATTGTATTTCACGCTCAATCCCACCTTTATCGGACGGTCGTGATCATAGCTCACTCTCTCAGGATTACTTGCGGCAAGGAAATCGAGCGTGCCGTATCTAAACTCCTCACTAAAAGTGCCGTATGGACTGCTGTTCATTGGCGAACTTAACATCCCTCCCATCCCGCGGGATGGATTAGCAGTCATTGCGTTCTGCATGTACACTGCTGCCGTCAATTCTCCACCATGGTAATTCCTGCGCTTTATTGGTATTGCCGAGGTCTTTTTCATTCCCGTGTCGCGCCTTCTCTCGGTTGCGGGTTGGGATGGGGCTTTTTCGGATTTAGCCTGGGCCTGCTTTTCCTCTGCCGTATTTGGGACCAGCTGGGGATTATCGGCCTTCGCCAACTGGGGGTTATCGGCCAATGTCAACTGGGGCTTATCGGCCTTCGCCAATATCGGCATTGCCTCCGCCTCATCATCACCCGACAGCCCCTCCTGCCGTTGCGATAGTCCCTCCTGCCGTTTAGTGAGCCACCGTTCCCCGCAGTTTTGCTGCGGGGCTCCCCCTTTCTCCGCCTCAGCCCCCGGAAGCAGCACCCTCGCCCCTCCTACGACCAACAACGCCACAGCCGCTGCAGCCGCAATCCTGCGTCCCCAGACAACAGCCATCGCCGGTCTTCTGTTCTTGGCAAGAGCCTTGTCGAGTTCAGTCCACTCCATCTCCGGGGCAGCCATCTCATAGCCGTCCATCTTTTCCTGAAATTGTTGTGTCCATTTGTCTTTCATATCTCTTACCTTGATTTTGTTCTGTATTCCGTTATCTTTTTCGCCAAGATTGCCTTGGCACGATGCAACTGCGAGGCCGAGGAATCTTCTTTTATTCCCAATATACGGGAGATCTCCTTATGGGTTTTGCCCTCAATGACATAGAGGTTGAACACCATACGATAGCCCTCGGGCAAATGGCGTATCATGTCGGTCACCACTCCTGCGGGAATATCACCTATGTCGGGTGGCGAGTCACCGGTATCATCGTCGGCAATGTCCTGACCATCATCCACGAAGATGGAGGCAGTGCGCTTCTGTTTACGAAGAAAGCCGAGAGCATGGTTGACGACTATTCGTGTTGCCCATGCTCTCAGCGAGCCTTTTCCATGGTATTCAAATGTGTTTATATTAGATATTATGCTTAGCAAAGATTCCTGGATGACATCCTTAACGTCGTCATCATCAGCGACATATCTCGAACAGACAGCGGTGAGAAGTCCGCCGTAGGAGACATAGAAGTCCCTCATCGCACGGTTATCTCCCCTGCGAATACCTTCGGCCATTGACTTCTCGCTGTCGCTCATCTAATTTTAATCTTTTCGAGGTATATACTTGAATTTAGCTGTTTCCTCTCCTGAGTATGACTTCCATTTGAGGGTAATCTCGATGGGCTCGTCGCCCTTGTTGAAGCAGTCGTCGAGTCGGAATGCCACCATACCGTCGGCCACATGTCCATTAATGTCGCCATGGGCGTTATGTATGAACTCCACAGTATATGGGTTATTCACATCGGTGCGATGCACGAGTGTCACTCTGTGCTTGATGTTATTGCCCCAACGGGTGCGGAAGCGGATGTTCAGGTAGCCATCCTCAGCCACAGTCTCCCAACTATCAATCACTTCAACTGGGTCGTTGCCATATACCTCGGCCATATTCTCCACCATTGGGTCCATCTTCTTGGTGAGGATGGTGTCGATGGTGAGTATATTGGCGGAATATTCATACGGAAACTTGCTTGAAGCCATATCCCTCTGTAATTCATTATAGCGGATATATGCCCTCAACTCCTTGTTTTCGTATGGATGAGAGGCGATATTTTTCGCATAAATCACAGTTGAGTCATCCAACTGCATGTACCACTTTGCACCCTCTGTCTGAGGAGCCTTCAGCGTCACCGTGGCAAGATTGAATGTAGGATAGCCGTTGTTATCGCAATCCGTATCACATGACTGCAACGACACCGCAGTCAGCATCACTGCCATAAGCAGCATTAATGTCTTAATCTTTTTCATGATATATTCCATTTCTTTTTGTTATACTTACACCCTGTAAATGCAGTAACAAAAGAAACCTTGCATCCTTTCGTATTAAAAGAAGTTAAATTCTTCCTTCCTCACTATATGAGTAATATCCGCCGTCGGTAATAATGACGTGATCGAGGAAAAACAGGCGCATCAGATTGCATGCGTCCTTCACCTTGTTGGTGAGCGAGTCGTCGGCACCACTGGGCCTCAGACCGCCACTCGGATGATTATGACAGAGGGCTATCACTGTGGCATTGCTCATGATGGCTTGCTTAATGATTACCCTCACGTCGATGGCTGTTTCGGTGAGTCCACCACGGGATATGCACATCTTCTTTATCAACTTGAAATTCTGATTCATCAGCAACACCCATCCTTCCTCCACATCAAGGTCTTGCATCACCGGGTGCATCTCCTCATAGATGGCAAGTGCTGAATCGAGCTTCACCCTCTCTTCGGGTTTTTCGGCCTGACGACGCTTCCCCAATTCGCAGGCTGCCAATATGGTTATTGCCTTGGCTGGCCCTACTCCATTATACTTCATCAAGTCGGTGATGGTCAACTTTCCCAATGTATTAAGATTGTTGTTGCAGTCGCTCATCACGCGCTTCATCAGATCAACAGCACTTTCCTTTGTCGAACCGGAGCCAATGAGAATGGCAAGCAGTTCGGCATTGCTCAATGCCTCTGCCCCCAACCGCTCGAGTTTTTCCCTCGGCATGTCGGCCTCGTCCCAATCTTTTATTGACAGTTTCATTCACCAAGCCTTTTATACTGTCATTTATAGAATGTCTTCTCGAAAGCATGAAACTCGTCATGTCCGAGAATGCAACGCTTCCACCATGCTGATATAAAACCGAATCCATATCCTGTGAGTTGCACGAATGCTGCTCCAATGGATATAAAACCGATGGGCAGACTCTTGTTGCGTATCGACGAGTCGATGAAGATAAGAAGCGAGAAAAACAGGATAGGACTAAGTGCACCTACCACAAGATAATACCAAGAATAGAAGTCGGCGGGATTGCCATACACCATCATTATCCTGCCAAAGCAGGCTACGAGGAAGAGCAATATCACTCCCACGGTGAACACCATCGGCAGGAGGTGTACCAATTTGAGCGACTCTGGATATTTTTTATAAAGGTTCACGCGCGCGATACCACTATTATATACCTGACGGAAAAATTTGCGCATATCTGTGCGACGCTTATGCCATACCCATGCCTCGGGGAAGAGGCGGCACTTGCATCCTGCCTTGAAGATACGGATGGAGAAATCTATATCCTCGCCGAAGCGCATCTTGGAAAAACCGCCAAGACGCATATAGACATCACGACGAATGCCCATATTGAACGAACGGGGATAGAACTTGTCGAGTTTCTTCTTGCCGCCACGGATACCTCCGGTGGTGAAGAAGCTTGTCATTGAATAGCTGATGGCCTTTTGTGTCTCGGTGAATGAGTCGTGAGCACAATCAGGACCACCAAAAGCATCGGACGGCTCACTATTCAATTCGTCATCCACTGCCTTGAGATAGTCCTCGGGCAGAACAACATCCGAGTCGAGTACTATGAGATACTCGCCATTGGCGCGCTCTGCACCATAGTTGCGGCTCTGCCCGGGACCTGAGTTTTTCTTCATGAAGTATTTCAAATCTATTTTTCCCGCATATTTGTCGCACACGTCTTTGCACGGTTTCTCCGAACCGTCCTCCACGATGACGACCTCAAAGTCCTTCAGTGTCTGACCTACAAGACTCTGCAACAGTTCATCCACCTCATCTGGGCGATTGAACACCGGAACAATAATCGAATACTTCAAAAGAACCTAATTTATTAATTTCTAATTAAAAAGTATTACTCCTTCACACGGCTGAGGTAGCTTCCGTCGCGTGTGTCAACCTGAATAAGGTCGCCCTCGTTGATGAAGAGAGGCACGCGCACCTCAACACCTGTCTCGAGAGTAGCAGGCTTTGTGGCGTTGGTAGCTGTATCACCCTTTACTCCGGGCTCGCTGTGAGTGACGCGAAGGTTGGTCTTCACTGGCATTTCGGCATAGAGGATAGTACCGTCGGTAGTGTCGGTAACAACTTCCACGATATCGCTCTCCTTCATATACTCAACACCGATAACGAGGTCGTTGGCGATAGGAATCTGCTCGAAAGTCTCCTGATTCATGAAGATGCGTCCTGTAGGATCCTCATAGAGGTACTGATAAGGGCGACGCTCGATGCGCACGTCCTCAAGCTTGAATCCCACCTGGAATGTGCGGTCGAGCACACGTCCGTCGGTAACGTTCTTCAACTTAGTGTTCATTACTGTGTTTCCCTTTCCGGGCTTTCTGTGCTGGAAATCGATGCAGACCCAAATGCCTCCATCCATGCGGATGCATGTTCCTTTTTTAATGTCTTGTGAATTAATCATAAACCTTAAATATAATGTATTTTACGTGATTTCGGGTGCAAAGTTACTGCTTTTTCCGAAAAAAACATAAAAAAAATAGCTAAAATTCATTTATTTCTTGGTTATTTCGAAAATTATGTGTACTTTTGCACCCCAAAGTGAAGAAAACAACAATAAAAATAGTAATAAAGTAATGAAAAGAACATTTCAGCCACACAACAGAAGAAGGGTCAACAAGCACGGTTTCCGTGAAAGAATGGCTACAAAGAACGGCCGCAAAGTATTGGCATCACGCCGAGCTAAGGGTCGCAAGAAGTTGACAGTATCCGACGAAAACCACGGAAAGTAATTTGATCCGTAAGGCTTTTAAGTGATTAAGAACAAGAGGGACGTGACGAGAGTCATGGCCCTTTTTGTTTTTATGGCATATTTGTTTTTGCCATTATGCCGTATTTATCTTAATCATATATGTTGCGAAGTACGTCGAGCGATTTCATATCGGGAAATCCCGGGATATGAAGACGATAGTATTGCACAATGACATCAAGAAGTCGGTTGCGTTGCGCACGCGTAAATTTAAATAGGTGCATAGTGGGATAGTTCATACGCATCATCAATGACATCTGTGAAGCCTCATCGGGCAAAAGGTAATCGGAATGTAGTGGTGCCACCGACGAGAAGCTGCCGTTGCGCAAGTCAAAGACACAACCCGAGACATAATCGTCGAGATTGGGATAGAAGCCGAGGAAGAGCGACAGGCGCATCATAAAGACAAGATGGAAATTGGCAGCTGGCGAGGGAGAACCGTCAAACCACTGCAAACTGTCGTAGATATAGTCGAACATTGGCTCGTTGGCCTGCTCCCCATAAAGCGAGTGATACAGGAATTCGGCTATAAACATACCCACCGTGAGTTTGTCCATATCAAAAGGCAAAGACGAATAAGGATAGAGGATTGTTGCCTCCCTTATCTTCTGCAACTGCACCTTAGGCCGATAGTCATATTCTATCGAAAGCATGGAAAGAGGCTGGAAAAGCTGCTTGCGAATCTTCGACTTTGCCGACTTGGGCATAGTGACGACAAACGACATCCGCCCGTGGGAACGGGTGAACATATCTACAATCATCTTGGAATCACCATATTTGATGTTGTGCAAAACTATTGCCGTTGTCTTCGTAAGCATTCCATAAAAGTGGATAATTGGTGCAAAGATAGGCATTTTTTTGCAAAAAACATACGTAATAGAGTACATTTTTCTAAAAAAATATCAAAAACATGTATTTTTTCGTGGAAAAATTTTGTTAAATGAAATAAAAGATGTAACTTTGCACCCGCAAAATCGACAATTGGTCCCTTCGTCTATCGGTTAGGACGAGAGATTTTCATTCTCTAAAGAGGAGTTCGACTCTCCTAGGGACTACTAAAGTAAAAATAAAAGAAGAAGAAAAAAGATGGCAAACCACAAATCATCACTTAAGAGAATCCGTCAGGACAAGAAGAAGGCGCTGCATAACAAGTACTATGCTAAGACTATGCGTAACGCCGTTCGCAAGCTGCGTGCCCTCACTGACAAGGAGGAGGCAGTTAAGTTGTATCCAACTGTACAGAAGATGCTGGACAAGTTGGCTAAGACCAACATTATCCACAAGAACAAGGCTGCTAACTTGAAGTCAAGCCTTGCACTTCATGTCAACAGTTTGGGATAATACATCGCTTCTACGATATCATAAGCCACATACTCAACGAGTATGTGGCTTATTTTATGACATTTTGTTTATTTTTAGCATCAAATATTTCGCCATATGATTTTTTTTGTGTATCTTTGCAACCACTTAGAGATAAAAATCAAATATGGCAGAAGACATAAACAAGGAAAGTAACTATTCCGCGAGCAATATCCAAGTGCTCGAGGGATTGGAGGCCGTGCGAAAGCGTCCGGCCATGTATATTGGTGACATCAGCGAAAAGGGTCTCCACCATCTGGTTAACGAGACTGTAGATAACTCTATCGACGAGGCAATGGCTGGCTATTGCACTCATATCGAGGTCACCATCAACGAAGATGAGTCAATCACCGTACAGGACAATGGACGTGGTATTCCTGTGGATGAGCACAAGAAGCTCCACAAGTCGGCTCTTGAGGTCGTTATGACCGTACTCCACGCTGGAGGTAAGTTTGACAAGGGCTCCTATAAGGTCAGCGGTGGTCTTCACGGTGTGGGCGTCAGCTGTGTTAACGCTCTATCCACCCACATGCTCTCACAAGTGTTCCGCGACGGTAAGATCTATCAGCAGGAATACGAGAAGGGTAAGCCGCTCTACTCGGTAAAGGTTGTTGGCGAGACTGAACTCACTGGTACACGCCAGCAGTTCTGGCCCGACCCCACCGTATTCACCACTACCACATATAAGTATGACATCATTGCAAAGCGAATGAGGGAACTGGCTTATCTGAATGCCGGTATCACCATCACGCTTACAGATATGCGACCGGATGAAGAGGGAAACACCAAGCAGGAGGTGTTCCACGCCAAGGACGGACTCAAAGAGTTTGTTCGCTACGTTGACCGCCACCGCACACATCTCTTCGACGATGTCATCTATCTGAAGACCGAGAAACAGGGTATTCCTATCGAGGTGGCTGTGATGTACAACACCGACTATAGCGAGAACATCCACTCATACGTGAACAACATCAACACCATCGAGGGCGGTACACACCTCGTGGGATTCCGTATGGCTCTCACACGCACATTGAAGAAATATGCTGATGCCGACCCTGTTATATCCAAGCAGATTGAGAAGGCAAAGATAGAGATTGCCGGTGAGGACTTCCGTGAGGGTCTCACTGCTGTCATCTCCATCAAGGTGGCAGAACCGCAGTTTGAGGGACAGACAAAGACCAAACTCGGTAACTCCGAGGTGGCAGGTGCAGTGCAACAGGCTGTGGGCGAAGCTCTTGCCAACTATCTTGAGGAGCACCCGAAGGAAGCTAAGCAGATATGCGACAAGGTGATCCTGGCTGCCACTGCACGTATTGCAGCCCGCAAGGCACGCGAGAGCGTTCAGCGCAAGAACCCGATGACAGGTGGCGGACTCCCCGGTAAACTGGCCGACTGCTCGAACAAGGATCCGAAGGAATGTGAAATCTTCCTCGTCGAGGGAGACTCTGCCGGTGGTTCGGCAAAACAGGGTCGCGACAGATACACCCAAGCCATCCTTCCTCTGAGAGGAAAGATCCTCAACGTGGAGAAGGTGATGTGGCACAAGGTGTTCGAGAGCGAGTCGGTGATGAACATCATCCAGAGCATCGGAGTGCGCTTTGGCGTTGAGGGCGAGGGCGACAAGGAGGCAAATATCGACAAACTGCGTTATGACAAGATTATCATCATGACCGACGCCGATGTCGATGGTTCGCACATCGACACTCTCATCATGACTCTCTTCTATCGCTTTATGCCGAAGATTATCCAGGAGGGACATCTCTATATCGCCACTCCACCGCTTTACCTATGCACTTACAAGAACAAAGCTAAGGAATATTGCTACACCGACCAGCAACGTCAGGCATTTCTCGACAAATGGGGAAATGGTGTGGAGGACGGAAAGAGTCTGCACACCCAGCGCTACAAAGGTCTTGGTGAGATGAACCCCGAACAGCTTTGGGAGACTACAATGAACCCAGCCACTCGTCTGCTCAAGCAGGTGACTATCGAGAATGCAGCCGAGGCCGACGAGATATTCTCAATGCTTATGGGTGACGATGTGGAACCTCGACGCGAGTTCATCGAGAAGAACGCCACTTATGCTAATATCGACGCTTGATATATTGAAGATTGAATATTGAATATTGAAAAGCGAAGATTGAAGATTGAAAATTAAGAGTTAAGAATTAAGAAACTTAGTAATGCCATCACTATTTTTCTTAATTCTTAATTTTTAATCATCAACCTAAGAATAATAATAACCAAAAATATTACTGTTATGTCCAGAACTATTGTCCTTTTATTATTTTCTGTTATCACTTCCCTGTCGGCAAGTGCCAAGAATCTGCCCATGAAACTATGGTATGATACTCCTGGAGAATATTTCGAAGAGTCAATGCCTATCGGCAACGGACGACTCGGTGCACTGGTTTACGGAGGCACACAGGATAACATGATACAATTTAATGATATCACTTTCTGGACAGGCAAACCAGTAAACAGAAATGACGATGAGGGGGCGCACAAGTGGATTCCGGAAATACGCAAGGCTCTCTTCAACGAAGACTATAAGTTGGCCGATTCACTGCAACTGCATGTACAAGGTAACAACTCACAGTTCTACCAACCGCTTGCCACACTGCATATCCTCGACGACAACACCAATGAGGCAACTGGCTACTATCGCGAACTGGACATCGACAGTGCACTGTGTAAGGACACTTATATAAAAGGTGGTGTGAGATATACAAGGGAGTATTTTGCATCTCATCCCGACAAGGTGATTGCCATGAGGATAAGGGCTGATAAAAAAGGGGCGATAAACTGCCTGTTATCCCTAACATCCCTCGTACCCCACAAAGTGAGAAGTAGCCAAACGTCTGCCTCGGGGGACAACAATAGGGCTTCCCTCACCATCAACGGACATGCTACGGGCGACCCAATGAACAGCATTCATTTCTCGGGCATTCTCACTACTCAAACCGATGGAGGAAAGATACTTGCAAGCGACTCCACCATCCTTATCAATGGTGCCACCGAAGCTGTCATCTATTTCGTGAATGCCACTAGCTTCAATGGATTCGACAAGCATCCTGTAACGGAAGGTGCTCCCTACATCGAACAGGCTGCCGACGACTCATGGCATTTGGTCAACTACTCATACGACCAATTGCGCGAACGCCATATTGCCGACTACAAGGCTATTTATGATCGATTCCAACTGACCCTCGGCAATGCCAACTTCGACACAAAGCGCACTACAGCTCAACAACTTAAGGATTATACCGACAACAAGGGAGGAAATTCTTATCTTGAGACTCTCTATGCGCAATATGGCAGATACTTGCTTATCAGCTGCTCACGCACTCCCGGGGTTCCCGCCAACTTGCAAGGTCTATGGACACCTCATCTGTGGTCGCCGTGGAGAGGAAATTATACTGTAAACATCAATCTCGAAGAAAACTATTGGCCCGCCGAAGTGGCAAACATGCCGGAGATGACGATGCCGCTCGACAACTTCATAGCTGCATTGGCTGCTAACGGAAAATACACTGCAAAAAACTACTACGGAATCACAGAAGGCTGGTGCTCAAGCCATAACAGCGACCTTTGGGCAATGACCAATCCTGTAGGGGAAAAGCGTGAATGGCCTGAATGGGCCAACTGGAACATGGGTGGCGCATGGCTCGTCAACGCTCTATGGGATCATTATCTCTTCAGTCTCGATACTGATTATCTACGCTCTACGGCTTATCCCCTGATGAAGGGTGCCGCTGAATTCTGTATGGCATGGCTCATTCCCAATCCCAACAACCCCGAGGAACTCATCACCGCCCCATCCACATCTCCGGAGAATGAATATAAGACCGACAAGGGCTATCACGGAATGACAATGTATGGCGGAACTGCCGATCTTGCCATTATCCGCGAACTGCTTATTAATACTATAAAGGCTGCCGAAGCTCTCGGTATTGACAAGGATCTGAGGACAAGGATGAACTGCTGTATCGACAAGCTACATCCTTATCAGATAGGTAGCAGAGGTAATCTACAGGAATGGTATTACGACTGGGAAGACTGGGACTGGAAACATCGCCATCAGTCACACCTCATCGGTCTGTACCCCGGACGACATATCAACGACAAACAGGCAGAACTGATGAAGGCGTGCCGTAAGTCATTGGAAATCAAGGGAGACGAGACTACCGGTTGGAGCACAGGATGGCGCATCAACCTATGGGCACGACTCAAGGATGCCAAACAGGCTTATCATATCTACCAGAAACTGCTCACATACGTAAGTCCCGACAACTACAATGGTGAGGACAAGCGTCGCTCAGGAGGTACATATCCTAATCTATTCGATGCTCACCCACCCTTCCAGATAGACGGCAACTTCGGAGGAACAGCCGGAGTGTGCGAGATGCTAATACAAAGCGACGGCAACACCATCTCTCTCCTTCCTGCCCTACCCAAGGAATGGAAGGACGGAAATGTGAGCGGTATTCGCGCCCGTGGCGGTTATGAGATTGCAATGAAATGGAATGACTCTAAGGTGACGGAACTGACTATTACATCGGTAAAGAAAGGTAAAGTCACTATATGTGTGAATGGTATTACCAAGACTGTCAAGACCAAGGCAAACAAAACTATAAGTGTGATTTAAACCCAAACTCATGAACAAGGAACATATCAGAAACACCAACTTCCGAATAGCACAGGAAGACCACCCAACGTCGGACTTCATTGCCGACGACATCATACTGAGTGACAAACTGACGTCGCTTGCCTTTACCGGACAACCTCGCAGAATGACATTCATACTTGTGGCTCTATGCACCGAGGGAAGCGCCCAATTCACTATCGACACCCAAAGACATGACGTGCAGAAGAATGATATTATCATCATCTCCGACCGACACGTCATCGACAACTATGTACCCTCAGACGATGCTGCCGGACTCGCCATGATGCTGTCGGTGAACTTCTTCTATGAGGTGGTCAACGATGTGAGGGACGTGTCATTGCTGTTCTTGTTCTCACGTAACCACCCTGTGGTATCCCTTAACGAAAATGAGGTGCAGACATTCAAGGAATATTTCTTTTTCCTCAAGAAGAAGATAGCGGAAACAAATAACCATTACCGTCGCGACCTCGTGAGGACCCTGGTACTGACAATGTTCTACGACCTGAGTAATGTCATTTATCGTGTGCAGCAGATAGAGAACAAACGACAGACAAGAGCAGATGCCATCTTCACGCAGTTTATCAAACTGGTTGAAGACAACTATAGGCATGAGCGGAGGGTAAGCTGGTATGCCGAACAGATGTGCATCACTCCCAAATACCTGTCGGAGACGGTCAAGGCGGTAAGCAAGAACACTCCCAACGAATGGATCGACAAATATGTTACCCTCGAAGCACGCGTACTTCTAAAGACTTCAACGTTGACAATTAAGGAAATTGCCGACGAACTTCATTTCGCCAACCAATCGTTCCTTGGCAAGTTCTTCAAGGAGCATGTAGGGGTGTCGCCATCTGAATATCGCAGAAAATAACAATTTGGAAAACAAAAAAGTCATATAAAACAGATAAATGAAACAAATCCAAAAGTATTAGCTACAAATAATAGCCTTTGATTCACTATTATTTCTTACCTTTGCACCAAACTTAAGAGCTTATGGACAACTACGAAATATTATCTGACTATTATCAGAAGAACATTAATGAGATGAGGGCATTTGCAAGGAAGATCGTCAAGGACGATTGCGTTGCAGAGGATATTGTGCAGGACTGTTTTGTCAGAATGCTCAATATCAAGGAACTCATCATCGAACGTAGTCTGCCCGCCCTTGTCCATAAGACACTCCGCAACATGTGTTTCGACTATATTCGGCGTACAACCTTCCATAAGGAAGTATGCAAGGAGCTCATTTCTACACAGTCGGCATGGCACGACATGGAATCTGAAATATTTGCCCACGATATTTGCGAGAAACTGGAACAGGGTATTTCCACTATGTCTAAACGTTACCAAATTATCTATAGAATGAATATTTACGAAGGAAAGAAGGTGGCTGATATCACCGAAACATTAGGTTTGAGTTATAAGGCAACAGAAAACTGCCTTGGAAGAGCACGTGCTGAAATGCGTACATTTATGAGGATGTGCATGTCATTGCTATTCTTGATTATAATGTCGATTCCATCGCTTGCCGCCGATAAATTCGTCGGTTTCAACGGAGGCGACTTCCACCTTAATGCTAATGGAAAGGTGAACATTGCAATAGATGACAACGACCATGAGGGTGTGAGAATTGCAGCTCGTTCATTGGCTTTGGATATAAAAAATGTCACCAACTGCCAAGCTGGTCTCAACGGCAATGATGCCACAATCCTTGCCGGCACAATCGGTAGGTCGAAGGTAATAGACAATATATTAAAGAAGAACAAACTGACCGACCAACTGAAAGGAAAGACCGAGAAATTCATCATCACTGTGGTGGACAACAAGTTGGTCATTGCCGGTAGCGACTACCGCGGCACTATCTTCGGACTATACGAACTCTCGCGCCAGATAGGTGTATCTCCATGGTATTGGTGGGCAGACGTGCCTGTTGCCAAACATAAGGACATATATATTAATAAAGGTGTATATACCGACGGGGAACCGGCTGTGCGCTATCGTGGATTGTTCCTCAACGACGAGGCTCCATGCCTCACCACATGGGTAGCTAATACATTCAAGACCCAAAACGGCGGACATGAGTTTTATGCCAAGGTGTTTGAACTCATACTGCGTTTGCGTGGAAACATGCTTTGGCCTGCAATGTGGGGATGGGCATTCTATGCCGACGATCCTCTCAATCAGAAGACTGCCAACGACATGGGAGTCATCATCGGTACTTCCCACCACGAACCTATGGCACGCAACCATCAGGAGTGGGCACGCCACCGCAAGGAATATGGTGCATGGAACTATAACACCAACAAGGAAGTAATCAAAAAGTTCTTCCGCGAGGGTATTGAGCGCATGAAGGGTACTGACGACATAGTAACCATCGGTATGCGTGGAGATGGAGACGAGGCCATGAGCGAGGAAGCCGACACCCGACTGCTCGAACAGATTGTTGCCGACCAGCGAAAGATTATCGAGGAAGTCACCGGCAAGAAGGCTAAGGAAACACCACAGGTATGGGCTCTGTATAAGGAGGTGATGGACTACTACGACAAGGGTATGCGTGTGCCCGATGATGTCATCATGCTCCTTTGCGACGACAACTGGGGCAACGTGCGACGTGTGCCCAATGCCAAGGAGCGCCAGCATAAGGGCGGCTGGGGACTCTACTATCATGTTGACTATGTGGGAGCTCCACGCAACAGCAAGTGGATTAATGCCACTCCTACGCAGAACATGTGGGAGCAACTCACACTTGCCGCCCAATATGGTATCGACCGACTGTGGATACTCAATGTGGGCGACCTCAAACCGATGGAATATCCCATCACATTGTTTATGGACATGGCATGGGATCCCAAACAATATGATGCAGCCACTCTCACCGATCATACTCTTGCATTCTGCCGCCAACAGTTTGGCTGCTGTCAGGCTGAAGAGGCAGCACGCATCCTCAACCTATGCTGCAAGTATAATGGACGTAGCACTGCCGAGATGCTCGATGCTAATGTATATAGTGCCGAAAATGGCGAATGGGCAAAGGTAGTGGCTCAATACGATGCCCTTGAGGCTGATGCCTTGCGCCAGTTCCTATCATTGAAGGAGGAATACCGTGATGCCTATCGTCAGATTATCCTCTTCCCTGTTCAGGCTATGGCCAATCTTCATCGTATGTATCAGGCAAAGGCTATGAACGATATGCTCGTGAAGGCTGCCAATGGTAAGTATTCGGAATATACAGCTGCCGAAATCAACTATTGGGCTGACCGTTGCGCCAATGCTTTCCGTCAGGACTCACTGCTTTGCGACGAATACAACACCAAGATGTCGGGAGGCAAATGGAATGGTATGATGATTCAGAAGCACATCGGATATACATCATGGAACGATGATTTCCCACGTGACATTATGCCAAAGGTGGCTCGTGTGGAAGCAAATACAGATGGAGGCAACATCATCCCATGTATCAATGGCATCGCCAATATCGAGACAATGGCATATTATGAGAAGAAGGATGCAGCTAATGCCCGATGGACTGAAATCCCATACATGGGTAAGTCGCGCTCTGCCCTCTCCCTTCAGCCATATAATGCCTCCATCGACGGAGCGTCACTTACATACAAGTTCTCTTGCTGTCCGAATGCAAAGGAAGCCAGCATCCATATCGTCGTGAAATCCACTCTCGACTTCCTCAACCAGAATGGTTTCACATATAGTGTATGTGTTGACGGCGGTGAGGCACAAGTAATAAACTTCAACGGCAATCTCAACGAGAAGCCCGAGAATATCTACGACACGTACTACCCCACGATCGCCAAGCGAGTGGTGGAGAACACAGTCACCGTCCCCCTTACCTCTACATCCGACGGCACTCACTCCATCACCATCACTCCCAATGCCCCGGCAATAGTGTTCGAGAAGATTGTTGTTGACTGTACAGGACAAAATCAAAGGGTTTCACATCTGTAATACATAATTATAACGGTATTTATATCAACAACTCTTAAAATTAGATGCCTTTTATACAAAGGCATTTGAATCTTTGGGTTATTTCTATTACAATTTCTATTTAAACCCGTCTTGAATTTGCAAGTATAGAGTTTCTTGTTTATATTCCCCACTGCGGAACGTACATTCCGCAGTGGGGAACGTATATTCCGCAATGGGGAATGTACATTCCGCAGTGCGGAATATAAAACAAGCACCCTGCCCTTTTAAATTCCACTCGACTATTTTTATAACTTCACATCCCTTGTCCATATACCTTTATTACTACTACACTACTGTCCACTAAAAATATTTAGCATTTCAAATAATTACAAATTGTAAGTTAATCTGCAAAATCGAGAGATAGTTGGATGAATCTCTTATCCTCTTCTTCATTCTTGCTGGCTTCGTTGAACAAGTCCACCAGGGGCATCCTTGTAAGCAGAGACACATTAAAAATTCTCAACACATCATAAGTGTCCATATTCAACCCCATCTCGCTTTGCACGATAGCTACAAGACAATAAGCAATGATAGCGGCATATATTTGTATCTTGACCGCATTCTCAGATGTGCCATAGAACTCCTTTATGCGCAAATGCTGTTTCAGCCATTTGAAGAAAAGTTCGCACCTCCAACGAAATTTATATAAAAGAGCGACCTCTTCTGCTGTAATTTGAAGGTTGTTGGTATAGAACACGAAGGTTCTGTTTCCTTCTTTATCATAGAATACCACACGCCTCAGTGCATCCGGATAGTTTCTTTTGGTCTTATTGCCTGTAAACATTATTGTCTGATCTGCCATCACACCTGTAGCAGGGTTGTTATATGATTTGTCGTTCACTACTTTGAAAATCATCTTATGTTTTTCCCTTACTACAAAGAATGCCTCCTTCTTATGTATAAGATACAACATATCAGTAACCATATAAGCGCGGTCAAAGATATAGAAACTATCTTTCTCGTATGGTATTTGATCCATCACTTTTGAGTCATGAAGACTAGCATCTGTGACAATAGAGAAAGCAGGTATGTCTGTCTTTACGTCATACAGCTCGTGAAGTTTTACTCCACCTTTGCCGTGATGAAGTTTTGTCCACCAAAATACAGACAGGCAGAGAGATATGGTGGAGGAATCAAAGGCATACACCTTATTGGATATAAAGAAATCCTTGACACCCTCACGCTTTTGTCGTGCAATAGTAACCATCTTGTCTGCAAAATCCTTGAAAATGCGAAATTCCCGTATTTCGTTTGCTTTGCTGAGATTACTGCGGGTTACACTCTTGCCAAAGCCCAAATGATGGAATGCTGACTTGAATGGAGACAACGAAACTATAAGGTCACGAAGTCCTTCCCTATTGGACAACTGACCGAAAATAAGTACCAACAAATGATTCCAACAAGTAAAACTCTTGACATATTTATTGCCATCGTATTTCTTGACAAGCCACTTGAAGTGGTCAGTAGGGAGGAAATCGCACAATTGAGAGAAAATATATCTACCTTGGTTCATGAGTATTTTGCTTTCAAACTGTAAGTTTGGTGCAAAGATACTCATTTCAAAAGTAGGGAGTGTTTTTTTTGCTCAAAACATTAGTATTTATGCGTGTTTCAGAGAATTGTTAATGGATTTTAGTGGACAGTAGTGTTACTACTATAATGATAACGTGATTAAGACTGTTGTCACTCCTCCCCTATACTATGTTTTTTATTAATTTTTCTATCACTACTATCACTTTAGGGGTTAAAAACCTAATACTCATAGAGTTAATGAGTGATAGAAGGAGTGATAGAAGAGTGATAGAAGTGATAGAAGAAGGCCTTTTTTTGATAAAAATGGCTATTTTTTGAGCATTTTCTGCGCAATTATGAGCAAATTGGCATCAATTTCCGTGTTAAAATTATGTTAATTCAGCGAAAACACGCTCAAAACTATTCAAAAACGATATAAAAAAGGCATGTTTCGAGCGACTACATACTATATTATATTACTCAACTTTTGCAAATGTTTATAAAACCACAGAGTTTAAGAGATAGTTTGCCGCATGGAAACTCTGTGTCCTCCACAAGTTTTTCTTCGTAAAATAGAAGAAATACAACCCAAAAGTTGCATTATTCATTATTATTGTGTAATTTTGCACCATAAATAATACGAATATGGAAGTTAAGAAGTTCTATCGGTTAACATGCCTTCATGGAGGACATCCGCAGCATAGAGCGCGACACCGACGGACTGCTGGACGAAATAATGAAGTAAAAACTGCTTGGAAAAAAATTATGGGACAGAAAGAACAGATAAAACTCTTTGAGCAAAAAAGAGTGCGCAGTGTTTGGGACGAAGAGAAAGAGGAATGGTTCTTCTCGGTGATTGATGTGGTGGAAGTACTGACAGATAGCACTAATCCAACAGATTATCTTAAAAAAATGCGCAAGAGAGACCCTGAACTTGGCATCTACATAGGGACAAATTGTCCCCAGGTAGCCATGACCACTGCAACGGGAAAAAAACGAAGGACCTTAGCGGCAAATGCAGAACAGCTTTTCCGCATCATTCAGTCCATCCCTTCGCATAAGGCTGAGCCATTCAAGATATGGATGGCACAGGTTGCATCGCAACGTCTCGACCAGATGCAGGATCCTGAACTCTCCATCGAACAAGCTATTGCCGACTATAAGCGTTTGGGGTATAGCGACAAATGGATAAACAGTCGTTTGAAAGGCATTGAGGTACGCAAGGAACTGACAGACGAATGGGATCGAGCCGGTGTGAAGCAAGGACAACAGTACGCTTTACTGACCGACATCATCACACGTGAATGGAGCGGCATGACCACACGTCAGTACAAGCAATACAAGGGATTGAAGAAAGAGAATCTTCGAGACAACATGACCAACGTGGAGCTTGCTCTCAATATGTTGGCAGAGGCTTCGACTGCAGAAATATCCAAACAAAAGAATCCAAAAGGCTACACGCAGAGTGCGAAAATAGCCAAGGAGGGTGGCAGTGTTGCAAAGGCTGCGCGAAAGCAATTGGAAAGCAAGACAGGCAAGTCGGCTATCTCGTCAGCAAAGGCAAGCGACTATCTGTTGCCACCAACAGAGGACAATGAGGACTAATCATTATGACACAACGATACGATACATATAAGGATAGTGGGGTGCAATGGCTCGGGGAGATTCCAAGGCATAAAGGAATAAAAGCAGCGACTCATCTGCGATGTAGTAACAGGACAAATAAAAGTATGTTAAGCAATATGGAAGACTATAGCGAATACATCATACAAGGCGAACCCGATAAAAGGGAACGTGTAAGGAACTGGATGACTGCCATCGGTTTGCAGGATGTTGACGACCTCAAACCTTCGCAGTATTTCCTTGATACTGTCAAGCAGAACATTGAAGGCAAGATTACGCTTGAAGAAGTGCGCCGTCTTGTCGATCAATATTATACTACGAAGGAGGGGCTTCAGCAAGAAAAACGCACAGAGGAAGCCGACAAGGTGGCTGTGCGTATTGCAGAACTGATTGCACACAAGACATTCAGTTTCCGACCTAACTGCTTGGCTTCCATACATCGCCATCTGTTTGAAGGCATCTATAAATTTGCTGGTACATACAGAGATTACAATATTACCAAGCCAGAACTCGTTTTGCGTGGTGACACCGTAAGATACGAATCTGGCAATATGATAAGCGATACCCTGGAGTATGAGTTTGACACCGAAAAGAAATTCTCATACGAAGGCCTTACTATGCCGGAAATGGTGAAGCACATAAGCCGTTTCATTGCAAATGTATGGCAGATACATCCTTTTGGCGAAGGAAATACCCGTACGACAGCTGTGTTTGCAATACAGTTCCTGAGACACTTAGGCTTCGAGGTTACCAACGAGATCTTTGCAGAGAACTCAAAGTATTTCCGCAACTCACTCGTAAGAGCCAACTACACCAATATGCAGTATGGCATCACAGAGACAACAGAATATCTGGAACGATTCTTCCGCAACTTGCTAATGGGTGAACAAAATGAATTGAAGAGCGTTAGTACCCAAGAAAGTACCCAAGAAACGAACAAGAGTACCCAAGAAATGATATTGGACGAGATACGCACCCTTTCACTACTCGCCAGCAACTTGCCAAGGTCATTGGCATAACGCCTGATGGTATCAAAAAGCAGCTTGAGAAGTTGAAGAAAGAAAATCGCATCAAGCATGTAGGACCAACGAAAGGTGGTCATTGGGAAATCATAAAATAAAAGTATGCTAAGTATGACGCAAGAGAATAAAGACATATTGCTTAAACTGCTGAAGCAACACAAGGAGCTCGGCATCTCGGAGCAGATAGACTATGACAAGTTCTATCTGTACTCTATTATCACGCACTCTACCGCCATCGAAGGCAGTACCGTTACAGAAGTGGAGGCGCAACTGCTGTTTGATGAAGGTATTACAAGCAGCAAGCGCACTATGGTGGAGCTGATGATGAACCTGGATCTGAAGGTTGCATACGAATATGGTATGCAGTGGATTCGAAAGCATGACCCCATTACCGTAGAGTGGCTTGTTACTCTTGCATCAAAAGTAATGGCCCGAACAGGAAGCGAATATCATTCACCCGGCGGTGACTTCGACGCATCAAAGGGAGAACTGCGCAAACTGAATGTCACAGCGGGCATAGGAGGCAAGTCTTATATGTCGTACCTTAAAGTACCCATGAAGCTACAAGCATTCTGCGAGGAATTGAACAGAAGGCGCAGTGAGATAGATCCGTCAGATATTGCAGCTGTTTATGAACTTAGTTTCTGGGCGCACTTCGAACTCGTCACCATCCATCCTTGGGCTGACGGCAATGGCAGGACATGCCGACTACTGATGAACCTGCTGCAGATGGAATATGGAGTGCTACCAACAAAAGTGTTGAAAGAAGATAAGGCAGAATACATACA
>JALFCW010000138.1 GCA_022771625.1 Prevotella sp. | reverse complement strand
TATGGACAAAAGAGAACTCATGACAAGGGCCATACGCCTTGCAGAGGAAAGCGTAAAGTTAGGCGGTGGTCCTTTCGGGGCTGTCATTGCACGCGATGGTAAGATAGTGGCAGAGGCATCCAACAGGGTTACCCTCGACTGCGATCCTACCGCCCATGCCGAAGTATCGGCAATACGCAAGGCATCAAAGGTATTGGGAACATTCGACCTCAACGGCTGCGAGATATTCACATCGTGCGAACCATGTCCGATGTGTCTCGGTGCCATCTATTGGGCAAATCTCGACAAGATATACTTCGCCAACAACCGCAAAGATGCCGCTGACATTGGTTTTGACGACGATTTCATATATAAGGAAATAGAAATCACTCCAGAGAAAAGACAAAAACCTTCAGAGATTCTCATGAGAGAGGAAGCACTGAAGGCCTTTGACATGTGGAGAGAAAAAGAGGATAAGAGCGAGTATTGAAGATTGCCAGCAAAATGGCAATAGCGGTGGCTATTTCTCTATCAGTACCGTAGCATAAGCACTGATACCTTCCTCACGTCCTGTAAATCCCAGTTTCTCGGTGGTTGTCGCCTTGATGGAGACATTGTCTTCATCACAGCCTATTATTGAGGCAAGACATGACTTCATGGCAGGGATATGAGGGTTCATCTTCGGACGCTCGGCACAGATAGTAGCATCGATGTTGCCCACGGTGTAGCCCTTTGTCGCTATTAGTGCCACCGTCTTCTTCAATAATATCTTACTGTCTATATCGAGAGTGTCAGCAGACGTATCGGGGAAATGATAACCAATGTCACGCATATTGGCGGCACCCAAGAGGGCATCGCAAATGGCATGTATCAACACATCAGCATCGCTATGACCCAACAGTCCCAAGCTATGCTCAATCTTTATTCCACCCATCCACAAGTCGCGTCCTTCCACCAACTTGTGCACGTCAAATCCAAATCCTACACGTATCTTCATTTTATTATACATTTAATTAATTAGCATAATCAACGACGGAACAAGTCCTTTATGCCGTCCATGTCAAATGTGAGTGAGAAACGGAGAGTTTGATCAAGAGGATTGCTCTGCGCCGTAGAGATGACATAACCCACGTCAAGTGAAAAGACATTCATCCTAAAACCTCCACCCACAGTGAAGTACTTGCGGTTTCCCTTGTTGGCACTCTCATGATGATAACCGCCGCGGATGGAGAACTGGTCGTGATACACATATTCCGCACCCACGCTCCATTGTATCTCCTGCAACTCCTCCTTGAATCCTCCCGGAGCGTCGCTGAAGCTCTTGAAGATACCTGATATCGAACTCACATTACTGTATTCCTCGATTATTCGTGCCTGATAGTCGGCACTACTCTCACCCTCCATCTGCACTGGCACTGTAGGCACCAGCAACTTGTTGGCATCTGCCGAGATGGAAAATCTATTGTATTCATCCACCGGTATGAGCAGCGAGGCACCCACACGCAGGTTGGCAGGAATAAACTGACTGCGGTCATCACCGTAATACGATATCTTGCTACCGATATTACTGATGTTCACACCCAGTCCGAGCTGACACTCCCTACTGCCCATATTGAAGTAGTTGTTGTAGTACATCGCCAAGTCGGCAGCAAATGCCGATGCCGGTTTGGAGTCCTCCTCATAGTTATAACGCAAGTCGGAATAAATCCATCTGATACCTGCAGCGATAGAGAATTTCTCACTAAGCATCAGCGAGTAAGCCACGTCGAGCGACATTTCGTAGGGTTTCACCGTCATTGCGTTCTCATCCTGCGAGGTATAAACCTCACCGAGCGAGAAATACCTCAGCGAACCGCTCACTGCACTGTAGTCGCCGATACGGTAATATCCAGCCACATAAGCCAGGTCGATGTCGTTCACCAACTGTCTCAACCATGGAGTGTAGTTGAGCGATAGTCCTGAGCGACTGATGCAAAACGGATACTTGGCAGGATTCCAGAACTGCGAGTTGACATCCGGGTCAGTGGCAGCACCCACATCACCCATACCCGCTGCCCTTGCATCAGGGGCAATAGTCTGTGATATCACAGCATGTTCAACAGGATTAAACTGATTGAGCTTCTCGTCCTGAGCCTCTACATGAAGCGCCACGAGCAGTGTCGCCAACGCTATTACTATTCTTGTTCTTGTCATTATTCTGTTTATAACCTTGAATGATACTTGTCTATATGAAAAACGATTAAATGACTTATTTATTGCTTAACACAACCAGTTTCTTAGCCTTGGAAGCATAAACACCCTCTGTGGTGGTGATGCGAGCCCTGTAAAGATATACTCCTGTGTTCATTGCCGAACCGCCTACAGTACATGCGTCCCATCTCACGAGAGTAGTGTTGCCCGAAGCCACCTCGGTTGTTTTCGTTGTCGCCAGTTTTCGTCCCGAGAGGTCGTATATCTCTATCTCCACGTCCACCTGTGCTCCCGCCCTGTCGTGTGTCACGATGAATGTAGCAGTACTGCGCACTGGATTCTCCGCTACAGAGATGTCATATACGCTTGGCATCGAATGATCATCTACAACAAACGATAGTTCTGCAGTGGATGAATTATTAAGCACGTCCCATGATCTGAACATCAGTTTGTGCTCGCCTGCCTCCAGCGTCGGCAACACATATCCCACCTTCCCGCTCTGGTAGCTTCCGTAGTCAAAGCAGAATGAGTCGTTGAGGTCGTATGTCATTGTTGTCTTTCCATCGATTATGAGAGTCATGTTATGCCCGATACCCTGCCCGGTAGCATTGATGCCACTTTCGTCGTATATCTCCGCAATGAAATAAGGCGTGGCGTTCACCTTGTCACCATTTCTGAACGCCGGCGAGTTGAGATAACAGAACATCGACGGTCCGATGGAGTCGAGCGGCAACTCACCTGTTCCATTGAATGCCACCCCTCCGCATATTCCGTTCATCTGAATGCTTCCGTCACCACTGTTGGCGAATACCACAATCCTTCCCTCTCCTTCTGTATATGGGATATCCTTAGGAACCACAAACTCAAAGGCAAACTTTCCATCATTAGCGGCAGTCTGTCCTTTATATATCGTGGATGTGCGGTCGATGAATTCAAATGCTGTCTCCGCCCCATCGCTCGACGTGTTCTGCAGTCGGCACACCACGTTTTCCTCTGCACCCTGTACAATGGCAGTGAGTGTTCCGTTGAATGATGTGTCGCTCATGCTTCCCACCACTTTCACTTTGTCACCAGCCCTCAGTGTAGTGAGTTCCCCATCGCCCAAGGGTTTGTTGTTGATACTATCTACAGTCATTGCCGTAGTTGGTAGGTTGAGCCTTATCGCCGGGTCGCCCAGCAACGTGTATTGCAGTTTGTTGGCACTCATGTCGTTAAAACCCATTCCTGATGTTATCTCAGTCACCATTCCCGCCAATGCCGCCTTAGCTATGCGTGCAGCCTCGCCAATTGCCACAGTCTTTCCGTTGGATTTCGACAAAACAGCCTTGGTGAAGAGTTGGTTCATATAACTGTTCTGTAATTGATACACTGTGCGCGTCGTACCATAGAAGGCGATAGCCCCTCCATGCTCGTTGAATATGGCAGCCTCACCGATATTGTCCTGCTGTCCGTCGAAAGGCAGGATATCACAGGCAGCAGTCACCCACAGCGGCATCACCTTCGACTCAATTCCAGAGAAGTCGGAAATCTTCAGCACCGTCTCGTGCGACAACTGGTTGGGTCCTCCATGGCCGCTGTAGTTCATAATCAGTGCCCCATCCGCCATATATTTCGTTATGAGATTCCTTGCCTCGGGGAAAGTGTTACCCGTGGATGACTTCTCCATCTTGTAGGCATCCCACATTATCTTCTTCACGTCGAGTGCCGGCTGAGTGGCCGCAATCACCTTCGCCACGTTGTCGGCATCAATCATGTGAGCGTTGTTGTTACCGTCGTCACCCATCACCACCACGGTGTTCTGCCATACTCCCGGATTGGGATTATGGCAGTATTCCATAATTTTGTCCACCAGCAGCTTAGCCTCCGCCTCGTTGCGTAGAGGAAGTCGGCCTACGGCGACATCCGGTTTACCGGTGCAATTGTTGTAGTTGCCATTCACCTGAATCTCCTCTTCATCGTCAAGCATACAGAAGAAGTCGTCCGACACGAAGCAGCTCACGTCGTTGAGCGAGTTCTCACTCTCGAAGCAAAGCAGAAAATCGTCCGGACTCAGTTTTGTCCATCCAGCAGAGAGCATACGGTTGTCCCAAGCTCCGTCGCCAAACAGCAATAGATACTTTGGTGCCTCGTCGGCAGTGGCAGCCCGGTCGTATAACATCTTCATGTATCTGCGATAGGCTGTGGCGTCCGGCGTACCGCTCGAGAACTCGTTAAACAGTTCGTCGGCAGGCACGATGTTCACCGTAAATCCGTCGTGCTTGCGATGAAACTCCGCAAGCGTCTCCGCATACTGTCTCTGCTTTTGTGTCGTTGGAATGATAATCACCATATCCACGATAGGGTCGGCATGATGATTCTGATTGGTAATGCCATACACATATTCCACTGATGGGAATTGCCCTGTCGTGAGATTAGGTGGCGGCAGCACCGCCTCCGACGTCATCGAGATATAGTCGAGACGCATGTTGGCAGAGCCCTTCTGCGTAATTTTAACTCTGTTCTCACCGTCCGCAATATGGTCCATTACGAAAGTAGATTGCCTGAGCGAAGCCGCGTCATACGATCCCAGAGCCGGGATATAGATATTGAACGTAGTGTCGTTCACAGCCACCGTGGCCGTCGTCGCGGCATCAGCCGTTATAGCCACCGTCATATTACCCTTTCCCGAGTCGGTCCTTATATTGAGCACATATTCCCTTCCCCCTTCGCTGCCGATAGTCTGACTGTCATACAAGTGTCTTCCACCATTAAACCATGCAAAGTCATCCACCTCATACAAGGCATGCGTAGCCTGCACCGCCTTCACATCCCCGTTAGGATATAACGATGTCACAAACGCCACGCTATCCACCGTAAGCGGTTCTGGGTCACTCTCCGTAATGAAATAATATCCGTAGTTAGAATACGTATTACGCACACGCGTACCATTTTTTTCATTCCACGACACCGGTCCTTGGGCGTAAAACAGTTTGCGTCCGGCAGTGGCGTATGTGGCAATCTCCTTGAGGTCGTCGGTCTGGGTTAGATACTCACCAGTCAGCTTCTCTGGTTGCAGTGCACCGCCATATCCATACACCTTCACCTTTGCCAAGTCGCTGAATCCCGCCTTCTTTACAATCTCTGGCGTCAGTTGGTGAATACCGCTTTCGCTCACCCTAATCTTCGCCCATCGTCCTTCCCTCAGCACACTGTTCTCGGCATATCTCTCACCTGCTGCGGACCTCGTTGCGGCAGCTTGCCTTGATGACCTACGCACAAGATTGAGCCCGAAGCTCACCATCTTCTGGTATCTGCCGTCGCGATACACAACGGGCAAAAGCCACACGTCCATCTTGCCCACCTTTCTCTCCACCGACAAATGTCCGTTCACCACCGGCAAGTCCGGTAGGGAGTCATGCGGTATAGCCATCAGTTTGGCTATATCCTCCTTCGTCATGTCGATAAACTGGGGATAGGTCAGCTCAACGTCGTATTCGGCACTCTGATAGTCGGTACCCAAGTCAAAGCTATAGTTGAATATTGGCAAACGCCTATCTATCCTGACCTCCTCAGCAGTCAGGTTGAAATATTGGGAATATTGCGCCCTAACAGTTGCAAATCCCATGACGGCAACAATTGCCAATATTATGTGTTTCTTCATTTACAATAAAAATCAAGCACTTTTCTGTCTTCGAGATACCCCTCCAGATGGTCGTCGATATGCACCGGTCCAATCCCCGCTGGCGTACCCGTATAGAGGATGTCGCCCGTCTTAAGCGTGAAAAACTGGCTGATATACGAGATGATATGGTCGATGGAGAAGAGCATGTCGCTCGTCACTCCCTGCTGCACAGTGTTGCCGTTGATGTCGAGATGGAATCGCATGGCCTGCAGGTTGAGGAATTTCTCCTTCTCCACCCATTCTCCTATGGCAGCCGAACCATCAAAACCCTTAAAGAGGTCCCACGGCATACCTTTTTCGCGCATAGGTTTCTGTATGTCCCTTGCTGTGAAGTCGATGCCCACGGTCACTGCATCGTAGTATCGGTGAGCGAATCGCTCGGGAATACTCTTTCCCAATCGGCATATTCTCACCACCACCTCTGTCTCATAATCCACCTGCTTGCTCCAGTCTGGTATGAAAAACGGTTTCCGGTCTTTCAGCAACGCCGAGTCACACTTAGTGAAAATCACGGGGTTCTCTGGTTTATATAACGCACCATCCAGCTCTTTATTGTGCTGGATATAGTTCATTCCTACTGCAAATATTTTCATATTAATTTTTTTTATAAGATTGTGATCACCCGAGGTCTGCTATGCAGACAGTGGGGCGGTTATTCAATTTTCAGTCCTTCAAGTAGTTCCTCGTTAAAGTACCTTATCCATGCCTCATACACATCTTGTGCCGACTGCATGGTGCCGACCAGGAATCCAGGCGTTTGCTTGAAATCAGATAGTCCACGATAATAGTACATCTTATGTTCATTGTCTATAACAAACGGCATTATGTTGTTGCGAAGACATTCACGGAAGAGAATTAAACGTCCGACGCGTCCGTTTCCGTCCTGAAATGGGTGGATGCTCTCAAAACGCCAGTGATATTCTGCAAGTGTGTGAATGGTCACGTTCTTCTGGGCGTTATACCACTCTTGCAGAGATTTCATTTCCATTGCTACAGCAGCAGGCATGCATGTCTCACGTCCACCAACTTCATTTGCCAGTTTCTTATAGTCCCCAACATTAAAGTATGACAGTTGCGCATCTGCAGTTCCCGTCTTCAGTGTGCGATGAACACCCTTTATCAAATCCTCTGTAAGAGGTTCATCGATGGTGCGAAGGACATCGTCAAAGGCAATAAAGTGGTTAGATGTTTCAATAATGTCATCCACCGGCACGGCTTCCTGATCCTTAAATCCGATAGTGCGAGTCTCAAAGATGTATCGGGTCTGCTCTTCTGTCAGCTTACTTCCCTCAATGCGATTAGAGTTGTAGGCAAGCTGCACTTGAGTTTTGTGATAAAGACCGCCCTTGCGCTTTGCTTGCTGCTCTTCTTTGAGAAATTCGGTGAGTTTATTCATATATCACTGCTAATTAAATATTTAATTTTCATATAATGTTTACAGTGCAAAAATACAAATTTTCTCTCATATAAGCATCTAAATGATCGGAAAATTATCCATATTTACAACAGTTTAACGTTTAGACCTATCATCCACTTCGCACTTTCCCCTTGTCCATAAAACGAACCCTGACCCGGATTAAGCTTTTTATTATTTTTTTTACTCGTTATGTTGATATATTATATAAAAAAATCGTACCTTTGCAGTATGAAAAGAGATGAATCATGGAATAAGAAGTACAATGAACTTTGGCAGTTTGTCACCGACCACCGCCGAGGTCCCACACGTCATCACCTTGAGGAGAAGCGTATGCTCAATTGGTTGAAATACAATCGCAAGCTCCTCAACAAGGATGAACTATCCCCTGAGAAAAAACTCCTTATAGAACGTATTAAGGCCCTTATTTCATCCTTTAATCGGGTAAACCAGTATCAGTAGTCTCACGGTATCATCGGATTATCTTCTTGCCATTGACAATATAGACATTGCCTTTGGCAGGATTTAATACTTTGACGCCACGGAGATTATAGAAGGGGGCATCAGAATCAGGATTGACGGTGGGGAGATGGATAGCATTGGGGGTGTCCATCAAGACAACCTTGGTGAAGGTGATGCCATGACCTTGGATGATTACTCCTCCAGACTTTAATGAGTTCAGCTCTGTACCGGTGAAGATCATAGGTGTGATATGCGACTTGCCGGAGGTGCCGTAGAAGGAACGGGGATTGAAGTCTCCACTGAATTTCATACCCTCAACGGTGAAGGGCAAACGCTCCCACTTGCTATTACAGGGTTGTATGTCTTCGTAGTCTGAAGAGGCATCTTGGTCGTAATAGATTACGATGGTGGCCTGAGTGGTGAAATTCTTAAACTCAGATGCCGGGATGGTGACGGGCTTTCCCCATTCGATGGGCTGATTGCCGCTCCACACCTGCTTGCCGCCTTCGCCAAAGTCCTTGTCGGTCATGTTGTAGTCAACATCTGCCACATACTGGGTTGAAGAGCCTTCCTTGATACCGTCGAGAAAGAATGGAGTGCGCACCTTCATGCCGTTCTTGCGGTCGAATATGCCAAATTTCTCACTGCCGTTGCCGTATGCGTTGTTGTCCCATACAAAGGCGGCAAAACCGTTTTTGCGGGCTTCCGCCACAAGGCATTTCATGTAATACTGCATATTGGCTTCCTGTGTGGCTTTGTCGGCGGTGGTGTAATGACATGAACAGCCGTATTCGCCAATCACAACGCCAAGGCCCTGCTCCCACCATTTCTCGCGGATGGTGAGGAAGAAATTGGCAAGCGACTTCTCATTGCCATCGGGAGTGACCGTTCCCTTGTCGGAGAAGGCTATGCCCCAATAGTTATAACTACCGGCTGCACCGCTGCAAAAGGAATAGGGATCATAGTAGTGGAACTCGACTGACAGACGGTTGGGTGTGGGGTCGGTAGGAACGACAAGGTTGGTGAGTCCCATAGTGGGATTGCATCTATATGACTGCACGATGAGATTGCGCTGTGCGTTATTGCCTCCAGTGGCGCGCACTGCATCAACGAAGGTCTGGTTGAAACTGTTTGTGACATCGTAGTTTTCCTGCGTGGGAGTCAATCCCCAATTTCCTTCGGCATTCACCTCGTTCAATCCGGCAAAGGCAAGACGACCGTCGTAGTCGGCGAAAGCGATGGCGATATTCGTCCACAACTTACCAAGTTTTTCGTTTAATTCCGTCTTCTTGGCATTTGTAGGATAATGCTCGAGCCACAGATCATGATGGGTGTTGATGATGACATACATATCCTCGGCGAGACACCAATCAACAATCTCCTTCACTCGCGACAACCATTTCTCATCGATTGTCATTGTTGACATATCACAATGCTGACCCCATCTCACAGGAATACGGACGGCATTGAAACCTTCTCCTTTTATGGCCTTTATCATGTCGGCGGTTGTGGCGGGATTCTCCCATGATGTTTCTGTGCCCTCGGCTTCGAGGGAATTGCCGAGATTCCATCCCATGACTACGTTCTTGCACCACGTCTGGGCATCCACGTCATGTTCCATTGCCCTTGACTGTATCGAGATGATGGCGAGAAGAAGGATGATTGCTTTCAAATGTTTCATAATTGTGGGTATGTTATAGTTTTAGATAAATGATAAGAGGATTGCAAGAATGATATCCCGCAATCCTCTTAAAACAAATAATATGATGCCTTATGAAAATGAGTCTTTACTCATAAAAGCGAAGCGCAATTACTCAGCAGCGAGGGTGAAGCGCTTGAAGTCAACAACAGTGAGCTCCTTGTCGGCAGCCTTCAGATAGTCGGCTACAGAGAGCTTGCTGTCCTGAATGAACTCCTGATTGAGGAGACATGACTCCTTGAAGAACTTGTTCAGACGACCCTTGGCGATGTTCTGAATCATCTGCTCGGGGAGGTTAGCAGCCTTCTCTGCTGATACAGTGGCGATAATCTCCTTGGCCTTGGCAACGTCCTCAGCGGTAATCCAGCCCTTACCCATATTTGACTCCATGTGATCCTCAGAGTCAACGTGGGCGGGATTGATACCAGCCTTCTTCAAAGCTGCCTCAACAGCCTTCTGCACCTGCTCCTGCTTTGTCTTCTCAACAGCTACGCGGATCTCCTCGTCGATGATTGACTGGGGAACAGACTCCTGGTTGAGGGCTACAGGCTTCATGGCAGCTACCTGCATAGCGATAGCGTGACCCTGCTCCTTAGCCTCCTTGTTGGTCTGAACCATAGTGCAGAGAGTGTGCTTGCCCATGTGGTCGTAAATCTCTACGTTGTCGCCTTCGATGAAGTTGTAACCATCGAGCTCCATCTTCTCACCGGTGATACCAGAGCGTGCAACTACAGCGTCCTGAACGTTTGTTCCGTCGGCGATAGCAAGTGCCTTAACCTCGTCGAGGCTCTTGGCCTTGGCAGCAACAGCTGCGTCGAGGATATCCTGTGTGAGTTTGATGTAATCAGCACCGTTGGCAACGAAGTCGGTCTCGCACTTCAGGGCTACGATAGCAGCAAAGCCGTCAACAGCCTTAACGAGAACACAACCATTAGATGTCTCGCGGTCAGAACGCTTAGCGGCGATAGCCTGTCCCTTCTCGCGGATAACCTCCATAGCCTTGTTGAAATCACCCTCAGCATCGGTGAGAGCCTTCTTGACATCAGCGAGTCCGGCACCAGTCATGGTGCGGAGCTTCTTGATGTCTTCCATATTTGGTTTGTAAGCCATAATAATCTTAATTTTTCAATGATTCAATATTTCAATCTTTCAATCTTACTCAGCAGCCTCTTCAGCGGCGGGAGCAGCAGGAGCATCCTTGCGGGCCTTGCGGGCACCACGCTTAGCCTTACCCTCGGCAGCCTCTGCGCTCTGTGCCTCGGCAGCCTTCTCGTCGGCCTTCTCAGCCTTGCGCTCCTCGAGACCCTCGGCGATAGCGCTGCAGCATGCGTTGAGGATTACCTCTACGCTGTCCTTAGCGTCGTCGTTGGCAGGAATAGCGAAGTCAACCTCGTTGGGGTTTGAATTGGTGTCAACGATACCGAATACAGGAATACCCAGGCGCTGTGCCTCCTTAACGGCGATATTCTCCTTGCAGATGTCGATAACGAAGAGTGCTGACGGCAGACGTGTAAGGTCGGCGATAGAACCAAGGTTCTTCTCGAGCTTAGCGCGCTGACGTGTTACCTGCAGGAGCTCACGCTTAGAGAGGTTGGAGTATGTACCATCGTTCATGAGCTTGTCGATGTTCGCCATTTTCTTCACAGCCTTGCGGATTGTCGGGAAGTTGGTGAGCATACCGCCCGGCCAACGCTCGATAACGTAGGGCATGTTGACGCTTGTAGCCTTCTCGGCAACCACGTCCTTAGTCTGTTTTTTAGTAGCGACGAACAGGATCTTCTTGCCAGACTTGGCAATCTGCTTGAGAGCCTCTGCAGCCTCGTCAATCTTGACTACGGTCTTGTGGAGGTCGATGATGTGAATACCGTTACGCTCTGTGTAAATATATGGAGCCATTGCTGGGTTCCACTTGCGGCGGAGGTGGCCAAAGTGGCAGCCAGCCTGCAGCAGCATATCAAAATTTGTTCTTGACATTGTCTTAAAAATGCTTTAATGTTGTTGTTTACTTTCTTTTTAATTCTGTTTTGTTAAGAATCAACCGACGGGTAGTCCTCTCCCGATTATTTCGAGGAGTCGCGCCAGTTTAGATGCTAAACAAGATAGCGTATTAACGCTTACTGAACTGGAAGCGACGGCGAGCCTTGGGCTGACCTGGCTTCTTACGCTCAACGGCACGAGAGTCGCGTGTGAGGAATCCCTTGTCCTTGAGAGCCTTCTTGTCTTCTGCGTTAATCTTTACCAAGGCACGTGCGATAGCGAGGCGGAGAGCCTGGCTCTGACCTGTGAAACCGCCACCGTCGAGGTTGGCCTTGATGTCATACTTCTCAACAGCGTCGAGCTGAAGCAGTGGCTGCTTTACGACATACTGGAGAATAGCTGACGGGAAAAATTCTGTGATATCTCTTTTATTGATCGTGATCTTGCCAGTTCCTTCGCTGACATATACGCGTGCTACAGCACTCTTGCGGCGACCAATTGCGTTAATTACTTCCATTCTACCTTAATTATTTATACTGGTTAATATCTATTGTCTTTGGCTTCTGAGCCTCGTGCTTGTGCTCAGTTCCCTCATATACGTAGAGGTTGTTCAGCAGGCTGCGTCCAAGAGGACCCTTGGGGAGCATACCCTTTACTGCGTGGCGGATAATCTTGTCGATACCACCCTCGCGCTTGCGGAGCTCGGCGGGAGTGTTGAAACGTTGTCCACCAGGATAACCGGTATAGCGAGTATAAACCTTATCTGTCTCCTTCTTGCCGGTGAATACGACCTTAGAGGCATTGATAATGATTACGTTGTCTCCACAATCTACGTGCGGAGTGAAAGTTGGCTTGTACTTTCCGCGGATGAGCTTGGCTACCTTTGAGCAGAGACGACCAACAACCTGGTCTGTAGCGTCGATTACTACCCACTCCTTCTTAGCTGTCTCCTTGTTAACGGAAATAGTCTTGTAACTTAAAGTGTTCATTTTAAATTTTTAAATTTTACTACTAAAAAACATTATTCTTTATTGTTCTGACTGATGATTCACTAACCGTCGTGTCTGGCCAAAGGCACAACTATTAACACACCAAGTCATGGGGGCTCTAAGTCTTCCCCCGGCTAATCGGATTGCAAAGGTACAAATAAATTAGGAATTAGGTATTAGGAATTAGGAATTAAATCCTATATTTAGAAATATTTAACTAATATTTTAATTCGTTATGCGAATAATTTGCGTTTGGTCGTATCCTAAGCCTGTAAGAAAGTGATATTGCAACAGGCGCGACTGACTGCCCTCAATGCTTATGCCGTCGTTGTTGAGAGAGAAGACGGTGGAGCAACGGGAGCACTTCACATTTTTTCCGTTGTCGATGAATTGCAAGGGATAATTGGTGCTACTGCCGTTTTCCAAGCACACAGGGCACATACCGTCGTAGGCACGCAAACCGTTGAGTGTGGTGCATCCTATGATAAGACGGCCGCCGGCTCCCATGTCGGTATATGACAGGCGGTTGTTCTCCACCTCGTTGGTGAGACGGAGCGGAGCATCGGCATCACCGATATTGGGGGTGCAATAGACGGTGTTAATACCATTGAAGCGCTTCACCTCCACTGCCACGAAAAAACCGGGGTTGGTCTCGTTTACCTTCGACAGGGAACTCTCTGGATGGTGCTGGGTGTAGAAGATGAAGTTGCAGGGATAATGACTGTTGTACTGCTGCTCGGCATCACATGATGTGAACAGCAGTACAACTGCCAGCATTAATAGTCGAATAATACTCTTATACATTATTATATATATACTATTCCTGCAACAGGGATTTCTCGGCTTGCTCCATACGCTCGAAATGGAAATCGGAGAGGATGGAATTGAAAAGCTGCTGAATCTCAGCGTTCATCAGATTGCCGATACTGCCCTCATGGGTGTGATGGATATTCTTGTCGGGCACGAAGTTGCCTGCCTCGATGTCGAGCCCCACCTTCTTGTAAGCATCACGGAAGGGCATTCCGTTGGCGGCAAGACGGTTGACCTCCTCTACGGAGAACATCGGGTCGTACATCGGATTGTCAAGAATATGCTCGTTGACCTCTATCTTATTGATGATATATGCAGCCATCTGCAGACAGTCCTTGAGGTCGCCGAATGCCGGCAGGAACACTTCCTTGATAATCTGAAGGTCGCGGAAATAACCCACGGGCAGATTGTTCATTATCAATGTCACCTGCTGAGGAAGTGCCTGCAACTTGTTACTCTTGGCACGGATGAGTTCGAAAACGTCGGGATTCTTCTTATGTGGCATTATCGACGAACCGGTGGTGCACTCCTTGGGCAGTTTGACGAAGGAGAAGTTCTGACTGTTGAACATACATGCATCGAATGCCATCTTTGCCAGTGTACCGGCGATGGTGGCTATGGCGAAGCCTACATTGCGTTCCATCTTTCCGCGACCCATCTGGGCATACACCACATTATAATCCATCGAGTCGAAACCCAACAGACGGGTGGTCATAGTGCGGTTGAGGGGGAACGACGAACCATATCCAGCGGCAGAGCCAAGGGGATTGCGGTTGGTCATCTTATATGCCGCCTGGAGGAAAAGAAGGTCGTCGGCAAGGCTCTCGGCATAGGCACCAAACCACAGTCCGAAGGAACTGGGCATAGCCACCTGTAGATGGGTGTAGCCGGGCATGAGGATGTTTTTATACTGCTCGCTCTTGGCGATGAGTTCGTCGAAGAGACTCTTTACCTCGTCGGCGATGTCCTTGAGCTGATGACGGGTGAAGAGTTTGAGATCTACCAACACCTGGTCATTGCGTGAGCGTCCGCTGTGGATCTTCTTACCCATGTCGCCCAATTTGCGGGTGAGCAGCATCTCTACCTGAGAGTGCACATCCTCCACATCGTCCTCGATGACAAACTCGCCCTGCTCGCACGAACGATAGATATTCTTCAGTTCGGCAAGGAGTTGTGTGAGTTCGTCTTTCTCAAGGAGTCCGATGGATTCAAGCATGGTAATATGTGCCATCGAACCGAGGACATCGTATTTTGCGAGATACATGTCCATCTCGCGGTCACGACCCACGGTGAAGCGTTCAATCTCTTTGTTTATTTCAAAATTTTTTTCCCAAAGCTTCATTACAACGAAATATTTAAATGCTGTATATTGAATATTGAAGAATTTGTCCGAATGAAAGCCCTGGAAGGGCGACATAGCATAGGATAGGGCGTAAGCCCTATCAACTAAGCCCCGTCCTCCCCTCCCCCACGCGCCTTCGGCGCGTGGGGGAGGGGGGATTGTTGGTGAATGTCATACACAGGGTTAACACCCTGTGCTGTGTTATGTCGCCCTTTCTGGGCTTAATTATATTGTATCTGCGCCAGACCATCGGCGATTTGCTCCACTCCATCCTGGAGTGGTTTCTGCACCAACGTCTTGATAAATGGATTGAGGTCTGCCTCAGCGGTAATCCTCATCTTACTGGTAGTGTCGGTGACGGGGAGCATCTGTATCCATACATAAAAAGGAACAGGCGACTTCTCGGTTTGAAACTTAATGCACTTTGGTTCCTCGCGCTCGCATACCGCCAGTTTGATGGCCCCCACAGGGGCAACCGACATGCTCACATGGTCACGGTCGAACGATATGTCCTTGATCTTGTCGGCAGGAATACGGTCCATTACCTTCGAGATGTTTTCGAGGTTGCTGAGCATGTCATATACTGCCTGCTGGGGATATGGTATCTGCTTTACAGAACTTTCAAATCTTGTTTTTCCCATAATGTCTTATTATATATTTTTATGGTGTTCAACTCCCATTACTTTCCCCAGTTGGACGGGTCCTTGCGCCACTCGTGTAGCACATCCACATCTTCCTGCTTGATATATCCTGTGGCGGCTGCCACCTCTACTACATGGGCATAGTCGCTGATGGTGACGAGTTTTACTCCGGCATTTGCAAACGCCTCCTCGGCAACGGGGAATCCGTAGGTGTAAGATGCTACCATGCCCACCACCTCATAACCAGCGGCACGCAATGCCTCTACTGCCTTCAAACTACTTCCTCCTGTGGAGATAAGATCTTCGACAACTACCACCTTGGCGCCTGCGGGGAGTTCGCCCTCGATGAGATTGCCCATTCCGTGGTCCTTGGGTTTGCTGCGAACATATACAAAGGGTTTGCCCAACTGGTCGGCTACGAGTGCACCCTGGGCGATGGCGCCCGTGGCTACACCGGCTACTGCCTCTGCCTCGGGAAAATTCTCCTGAATGGCATGACACAGTTCAATCTTCACAAAGGTGCGAAGGTCAGGGAACGACAGGGTCTTACGGTTGTCACAATAGATGGGAGACTTCCATCCGGATGCCCATGTGAAAGGATTGGCAGGCTGCAATTTGATAGCCTTTACATTCAGCAGTTTCTCTGCGAAAAGTTTTTTTGTTGCTTCCATTTTTATTTTATTTTTTATATTATATTCAAGTCGTTTTTTTATTATTATTCAATTCATTCTGCAAATATACTCATTCTTTAGCGAATGACGCAGAAAAGACTGTTAAAATTGTATAAACACTATGATTTTGTCAGTCCTAAGGTGAGTATTGATAGTCGCACGCCATTGGTGTTTTGGCTTATTTCCCTAAGGCAAGCCCCGAGAGTGGCACCTGTGGTAAATATGTCATCCACAACGAGAACATGTTTCCCCGTCAATGCGGCAGAAGACACCAAATGAAATGCTTTTGCAACGTTTTTTTGACGCTGTTCGAGACTTAGTCGCGTCTGACTTCTGAGGAAACGATGGCGAACGACTGAGGTAGTGTCAACGGGTATAGCGGTGATTTCTGATATTCCGCGTGCCAACATCTCACTCTGATTGTATCCGCGCTGGAAACGACGCATACGGGTGATTGGTATTGGCACTATAACATCAACATCTTCGAAAAACCCTGACGGCAGCAATGCCTTGGCTGCATGACGACCCATATTTACAGCTATATCACTCCTTCCCTGATATTTCATCTTATATATCATGCGTGCCTGAAGACCACGAGGATGAAACTCAAACATGGCATTACCCCTTACGATTTTTCCGCTACCAATAACACTCCTAACCATCACATTATCAGAACTGTCAGAGAAGAGTCCTGACATACTGTCATGCAGAAGGCATTGACTGCATATCACCGTCTCTCCCTCGTGAAGTATAGAATTGCATACCACACAGCGACGGGGAAGAAAGAAATTAGAAATCTTCTTCAAAAGTATCATCGTCATAATCCAGGCACTGTCTAATTATGGAATAGTCAAAACCACGTGAGAGGGCATATTTGATGAGTTTTCTGTTCATCTCATAGTCATTGTCGGCCTTGATACTGCGTCGCTTAGACTTAAGAAGATCGGTGAGCACCGATTTGTATAGACTGTCGTCAACCTCGTCGAGCACCCTTTGGCGGATATCCTCGGGGATATGCTTCGCCCATAGTCCCTGCTCCACCTTACGTCTGCCCCATTTGTTATATCTCACCTTGTCCTTGACAAATGCTCTTGCATAACGCTCGTCGTCAACAAATTTTGCCTGGCGCAGGTATTCCATAATGCGCTCACGGTCCGTCTCCTCCACTTCCCACTTGCGCATCTTTTCCATCATCTCATATTCACAGTGCTCTGCCGATGCGCAAAGGGCTGTAAGGCGCTGGAGTGCCATCTCGTAGGTCATCATTTCTTCTTTATTGCTTTAATAAAACGTTTCTTTCCAAATTGGTCGCCACGTATTTCCACAGAAGTGAATCCTATGGTGATGAGCATGTCCTGCAACTCGGTGGCATACAGAGGATTGATCTCGAAATACAATTCCCCACCCTGCCGCAATGCTTTTGAGGCATAATGAGCTATGCTGCGATAGAACATCAGTGCATCGTCGTCGGGAACAAACAGGGCGAGATGGGGCTCATACTGCAATACATTAACGTCCATCTCATGGCTCTCGCGATGGCAGATATATGGAGGATTGCTCACGATGACATCGTATTTCCCTATGTCGAAGGGGGGATTAAGGGCATCGCATTTATGCACTCTTACATTGGCATTATGGATGAGTATATTCTCCTTGGCGATAGCTATGGCATCGTCGGAGATATCCCATGCGTCAACGGTGGCTTCAGGGAAAAGAAGGGATAATGTGACGGCTATGCAACCGCTGCCTGTACCTATGTCGAGGATATCCTGGATGGAGGCATGGACATGGGAATCATATACCCATCTACACAGCTCCTCTGTCTCAGGTCGGGGGATAAGGCATCCGGGGCGCACAATGAAGAGGCGGTCGGCAAACCATGCCTTGCCCACCACATACTGCACCGGTGTGAATGCCATCAGAGCCTCAATATCGGCGGTGAGGGTGTCGGCATCGGTGAAGGTTTCGATCTCTTCACAGAGCATGTCGGCGGTGGTCATTCCATATTTGTCGGTGAGCAACATACGCGTCACTGCCTTTGCCTCGCCTTCTGGATATCCCTTGTCATATAGCTTGCGCCATAATTCATTATATCTCATTATATCTCTATTTTTCTTGCAAAAATACGAAAAAATGGGCAATACGCAATATTTTATTCTGCTTTTTTTGTCTTTTTCAGAAAAAAACAGTAATTTTGCAGTGATGACTGAATAAATGTACAAGTTTTATATGACTCAAGATATTGACAAGATTTATATGCGCCGTTGTCTGCAGATAGCAGCCAACGGTAGGCAGAACGCCCGACCGAATCCGATGGTGGGCGCAGTGATTGTGTGCAACGGACGTATCATCGGTGAGGGTTATCACGTGAGATGCGGCGAAGGTCATGCTGAGGTGAACGCCTTTGCCTCGGTGAGGAAGGCGGACGAACATCTGCTGCCGCAAAGCACCATTTACGTGAGTCTTGAACCTTGTTCTCACTATGGCAAGACACCGCCTTGTGCCGACCTTATCGTGAGCAAGGGTGTTAAGAGGGTTGTCGTGGGATGTGTTGACCCTTTTGCCGAGGTGTCGGGACGAGGTATAAGGAAACTGCGCGATGCAGGTATTGAGGTTACTGTGGGTGTACTTGAGGATGAATGTAGAAAACTGAATAGCCGCTTTATGACATTCAATGAGAAGCATCGCCCGTATATCATCCTGAAATGGGCACAGTCGCTCGACGGGTTTATCGATAAGGACTTCAAACCATTTACATTCTCCACACCGTTCACGCAGATGCTAAGTCACAAACTGCGTGCCGAGAACGATGCCATCCTTGTGGGGCATACTACGGATCTCCGTGAAAAACCCTCGCTGACGGTAAGGGCATGGTGGGGAAAGAATCCCATGCGCCTAATCCTCGACAGTCATAATCCCTGTTTTGAGGAGATGAACCCCAAGGAGCCATTGCTTCCGCAGCTGATGGAATGTCTATACAAGCGCAAGGTGCAGTCGCTGATTGTTGAGGGTGGAGCCTATACCCATCGCCAGTTTATTGACGCGGGATTATGGGACGAGATACGAGTAGAGACAGCACCCGTAAACGTGTCACGCGGTACTGTCTCTCCTCGTATTCCCTCGGATGCTGTTGTCGTCAGCACCGAGAACTATAATGGTAATGTCATTACATATATCCTAGCCAACGCAGGACATCATTGAGGTTTGCGACAACCATCAAAAGGATGATGATGGCGAAGCCTACATACTCTGCCTTCACCATGAAGTCTTCACTCGGTTTGCGACGGGTAATCATCTCATAGATGAGGAAGAGCACATGTCCCCCGTCGAGCGCCGGAATAGGCAGGATATTCATGAAGGCAAGCATAACACTCAGCAAGGCTGTCATTCGCCAGAACATATACCAATCCCATTCGGCTGGGAACAGGCTACCGATGGCTCCAAAACCGCCGAGTGACTTGGCTCCATCGGCTGTGAACACATATTTCATGTCATCCACATACGAGGTGAGCACATGTACGCCATACTTCGCTCCTGCGGGGAAGCTCTCGAAGAATCCATACTCCTTGGTATATGGCTTATAGATCATTGCGTAGGAATTAGTGGCAAAACCAAGTTTGAGGTCGGCAGTGAGCACAACTTTCGCCGTGTCGCGACTCTTGTCTGCATGCTCGAGCACTACTGTTGCCTTTCTCACCTTCATACTATCGGCAGAGGTACTTACTGTGGCAAGGACATCATTCAGCTTACCAATCTCGTCGGTGAAGGTATTATATGAGTCTATCGCCTTACCATTGAGCGCCACGATGCGGTCGCCCTTTTGCATACCGATCTTGGCGGCTGGGGTACCTGGCATCACGGTATCGGCTACGCAGTTGAGAAGCGGACGCACAAACGGCGGTTGGTTCTTGATCATCGAAAGGAGGTTGAGATCGCCCGGAAGGAAGATACTCATCGATTTACCGTCACGGATAATATTGACTTGCTCTGCCTCACTGATGGCACGGAACATGTCGGCACCGAAGTCCTTAAACTCGCCCTTCTCTGTGCCCACGAGGATGTCGCCATCGCGGAATCCCAATGCCTTTGCCTCCTGATTAAACTTCATTCCGTTGGTCATGTTCTTCACAGGGATATATGAGTCACCCCACGTGAAGAGAATCATCGAATAGATGAATAATGCCAAGAGGAAATTAAACAATACTCCACCTATCATCACAAACAAGCGCTGCCACGCCGGTTTGGAGCGGAACTCCCACGGTTGGGCGGGTTGCTTCATCTGCTCGGTGTCGAAACTCTCGTCTATCATTCCGGCTATCTTGCAATAGCCTCCCAATGGCAACCAACCCATACCATAGGCGGTGTCGCTCTTCTTGGGTTTGAACTCAAAGATATGAAACCAGGGGTCGAAGAACAGATAAAACTTCTCGACCCTTATGCCAAAGAGTTTGGCAAAGAGGAAATGGCCTCCCTCGTGTATAAGCACCAGCAATGATATTGCCATCATAAACTGGAGCGCTCTAATCAGAAATATTTCCACTGTTATTAAAATTGAAAAATTAAAAAATTGAAATATTGAAATATTAAATATTAAGTAACTCGCTGGCTATGCGGCGGGCCTCCTTGTCGGTGGCTACATAGACGTCGTAGTCGGGATTGGCATCGAAAGCCACCGTAGCCATCGTCTTCTCAATAATGTCGCTCATCTGCAGGAATCCGCAACGGTCCTCAAGGAAGGCACGGTTGACTATCTCGTTGGCGGCATTGAGAATGCAGGGCATATTACCACCCTTCTTTATCGCCTCAAACGAGAGGGCTAGGCAACGGAATTTCTCCAGGTCGGGTTCAAAGAACTCCAACGGATGCTTGAACAGGTCAAGACGGTCGCCGGTGAGATGCAGACGATTGGGATAGGAGAAGGCATACTGGATGGGGAGACGCATGTCGGGCACACCCAACTGGGCCTTAACAGCTCCATCGGCAAACTGGACGGCACTATGTACTATCGACTGGGGATGGACGAGCACCTGGATCTTGTCGGCATCTACACCAAAGAGCCATTTTGCCTCGATTACCTCAAACCCCTTGTTCATCATCGAGGCTGAGTCGATGGTTATCTTTGCTCCCATATCCCATGTGGGATGGCGAAGTGCATCGTCCTTGGTCACCTTTGCCAGTTGCTCGCGTGAGAACATACGGAAAGGTCCACCGCTCGCTGTGAGTAATATCTTCTCTATCTCATTGTCACCCTCGCCCACTATGCTCTGGAAGATAGCTGAGTGCTCGCTATCCACGGGCAATATCGGAGTATGGTATTCCTGTGCCAACTGGCATATCAGTGCTCCTGCCACAACGAGGGTCTCCTTGTTGGCAAGACAGATGGTCTTCCTTGCCTTTACTGCATGGATAGTGGGGGAAAGACCGGCAAATCCCACCATCGCCGTGAGCACCATGTCTATGGGCGTTGCCTCCACGATCTGGTCTATCGCATCCTTGCCGGCGTAGACCTTGATGTCGGGCAGGTCTTCCAGCAGGTTGCAGAGTGTTTCGTATTTTGCTTCGTTGGCTATCACCACGGCCGCAGGGCGGAATTTTCGGGCTTGTGCTGCGAGTTCCTCCACACGGTTGTTGGCGGTGAGGCAGTAGGCCTCGTAGCGGTCGGGATGCTGGGCAATCACGTCCAAGGCCTGTGTGCCGATGGAACCCGTGCTGCCGAGTATGCAAATCTGTTTCTTTTTCATTCCTTTTATGATAGTTCTAAGATGCCTTCCGGCACATGTATCCTGATGATGCGGCTCTTTGTGTCCACCTCTTCTATCAGTTCTTCGGCCCCGGGCACCAGTATCTCTCTGCCGTCGGGGGTCTTGATCTCGAAAAGTATGTTGATGGTGTTGTCATCCACCCCCATGAGGGTGCCGATGGGCTGGTTGCTGGCGGCATCAACCACCTCGAATCCTCTGATTTCGCAGTACGACACCGTATCAGCTTCGGTCTCCTGTCTTGGGAAAAACACCTTGCAGCCGGTGAGGAGCCTTGCCTGCTCTTGCGAGTCGATGTCGCAAAACTTCACCAGGGCCGTTTCGTCGCTCCTAAAAC
>JALFCW010000127.1 GCA_022771625.1 Prevotella sp. | reverse complement strand
GCCTCAAGTCGCATTGTGGGGTAAGGGGAAGGTATGCACAAATCGGACAAAATTCACGCTCATACTATCATGATGCATAGTGTTCAAGCTCTTTACTGCAATTGAGATTGCCATTGAGATTGCTTGCGGATTTTAGGATATATTCTTTTTGTTAATCAAAATAAATATACTACTTTTGCACTCATTAAAACATTTCCCCCCCACAAAATATCCATAACTCCTGCGCGGGAGTTAAGAAAACGAAGATAACCCCGTAGTTTGCTATATATGGAAATGATGTCGCTTGATGGTGCTCGCGATAAATTCTGTAGTTTATCCTCTTAAATCCTATAGAAATCCCGCAAGGCGCAAACCCTGCGGGACAAGAAATTATTCTGCTTTATTTCAGATTAATGTAAACTGCTAAGTTTACAATATTCCTTGTTGTCTTCTCCAACGCTTACCACTTGGAGTGAAAGCGTAGATGATGAATATCATGCAAGGAACTGCCACTACTGCAAATACCATATAAACGCCCATAACTATTTCCCTTTCTTTTTATTAGTTAATACCAAACCGGCAATCCTGTAGCCTTTATAATGTCGGCAATGCTTAAGCACGCACTCCCATCGAACCTTGCGGAATCTTCATGATTTATTCCCCTAACCACTTCTTACCTTTATCGGTGTGTAGCCAGAAATAAAATGCCCATGAGAAGGCTAATATGAATAAATAACAAATAATCAAACTGTTCATAGTCTTTATCTTTTTATTATTGCATTGGCAATAAATGCCAACGTGAATGCGGCAAAGATACAAAGAAAATATGAAACCACCAAATGTTTAGCGGAATTTCTCGTCTTTTGCTCGTATATGGAAATAAGTAAAGGTTAGACATCTTTAGCCAAAAATTGAATTGATAATCTTATCAATTATTCTATCAAAGTATATCTCCTTAATAAAACAATTCTTTTGACCGATAACCTCTTCAACCCTATACATTCCCATTATATGGGTGATAAAATATGATTGCTTAGACATTGGTTTGCTTAGCCATTCATTTTCTATCTTTATCGTATATTCTGGATGATGATTCTTGGATGAAATCAGCATCACATAGATTAATCCATCTTCAACATCTTGAAGGTCATCAGATGAAACAACCAAGCCAGGATGAACAAGAACCCTACCGTCTGGCAGAGTAAATGGAACCTCAACTATTTCCCTTTGCCTAACTCTCATAACCATTTTTCAATACTTTTGGGTACTGGTCGCGAATGAATTAATCCCTTAAACTGTTCATCTGTCAATGGCTCGTAATCATTCATGTCAAGAAGAGGGGAACCACTAAGTTCTGATTCTAGTTCCTCGTCAGACAAAGCACCACGGCGACGCCTAACTTGAGCACCAGAAATGTCCTCATACAAATGGTCGGCTAACCATTTCTTGTTGTTGACACTCAAAGAAGACAACATTCTATAAATGTTTTCTATTGTCAATGATGTATTCATATTCATTATCTCCTTTTTATATTATTCGTTTCCGCGGCAAAGATACAAAGAAAATATGAAACCACCAAATGTTTAGCGGAATTTCTCGTGTTTTGCTTGGATGTAAATATTTCAAAGAGGCTTTATTATCCACGGATTATCCACTGAATTCTTTTTGTCCACAGATTAGCACAGATTTACACAGATTATAAATATCAAAGATATTTTGATTATCACAGATTTTTATTTTTGGCACGGAAATACACGGCTTTATTTTTAATAAAGGCACGGCTTGGCTCCGCATAGATATTATCCACGGCACTTCGTGGTTACGGCTTGCTTCGCAAGTTCACGGCTTAGTTTGCTCTGCGGTAACGAGCCGTGTCTATACTTTAGTATAGCTTAAATGCAAATTAAGCCATTCCCATCGCGCAGCCAGCCGTGTCTTTTTTAAAAGCCGCGTCCATCCGTGCCTAAAAAATTAAATAATCATCCTAATCAGAGCCTTTGGCTCTTAATCTGTGTCAATCTGTGCTAATCTGTGGTCTATAAAAACCATCTGTGGTCTGAATTCTTTTTGTCCACAGATTATCACAGATTAGCACAGATTTTTTAATATCTAAAGATATTGTGATTATCACAGATTTTATTTTTGGCACGGATGAACACGGCTTTTTCAAAGGCACGGCCAGCTCCGCATAGATATTATCCACGGCACTTCGTGATTACGGCTTGCTTCGCAAGTTCACGGCTTGGTATAAAAACGTCCCACAGGGCGCAAACCCTGCGGGACAAAAAGTATCAACTTTTGTATTTAGAGACCTCTAAACGACCATAAATAACGAAAAACATATAGAGATAAGCCTCTGTATATCAACCACCTTTAGATTTAACACTTCGGACTTGCTAGTTGAATCCGCGGCCATGTAACTTCTTTAAATAAACAAAAAAAAGGCTTAAAAGTTCCTTGTTTTGCAATCTTTACCAATAATTTTCGCTAAAAATGCATAAAATTAAGAGATTGTGACAATGTTTTTTTCCATTTCTGAAGTTAATTCATTAACTTTGTGGCTATATTTGGCGTATATATATACGCCTGTATACATAAATCATTATAGTTAAACAGATTCGAATTTTCCTATGTGGGTTGATATTACAACAGCACTTGCAAGTGCATTAATTGGAACTTATTTTGGAACTTTTTTTCTTGCTAAGCGTGAAGAAAACAAGGTTAAGAAAGTTCGTGCCATTGCAATTCGTGCATTGGAGATAATCAAAGGGTACACCAATCATCAGGACACGAAAACATATGGAATTAAATAATCTTATAAGCGAATGTACAGCATACGACTTCAAGGTGATGCTTGAAGAGAAGAAACCTAAGAGTTGGTTGAAGAGTGTAAGTGCCTTTGCCAATGGCTTGGGTGGTTCCCTTTTTTTTGGCATTGATAATGACGGCATCGTCAAAGGTCTTAATGACGTGCAGCATATATGCGAGGCCATCAGTAGCAGGATTCGTGACTATATGGATCCCCTGCCAGAGGTGGAGATGATTCCCCATGGTATAGATGGTTTACATGTCATGCAACTCAAAGTCAACGCAGGGCATTATACCCCATATTACTACGTTGGCGATGGTCAGCGTATTGCATTTGTTCGAATTGGTGATGAAAGTCTTCCTGCCACGGCAGAACAGATGGTTCGCTTGGTACTGAAAGGTTCCAACAAAACTTTTGACTCCCTTCACACAGACTATAAAGCAGAGGACTATTCCTTTACGATATTGGCGAACTCGTTCAAAGACCGCACCAAACAAGAATGGGACAAGAAGTATTTATTATCATTTGGTCTTGTGACAGGTGCAAGACACCTAACGAATGCAGGTGCATTGTTCGCCGATGATTGTCCTTTATGGCAATCTCGCCTTTATTGTACCCGATGGGATGGAACGGAAAAGGGCGATGCCATCAATGATACAGAGTTTACAGGCAATGTCCTCATGTTGCTCCGTGAAGCCATGAACTTCGTCAAGTCTAACACCAAGAGAGGCTGGGAGAAACTGCCTGATGGACGAAAGAACAAGCCGGAGTATGCTGAGCGAGCAGTTCTTGAAGCAATGGTAAACCATTTCATCCATCGTGACTACACCGTAATGGGTAGTGAAGTTCATCTTGACATTTATGATGACCGCCTCACTGTAACATCCCCAGGAGGGATGTACAATGGTGTGCTGATACAGGATTTGGACATCAAAGATGTGTCTTCTGAAAGGCGTAATCCCATACTTGCAAATGTGATGGCTCAACTTGACTATATGGAGAAACGAGGTAGCGGACTCACACGCATTTGTAATGAGACCAAAGCCTTGGAAGGTTATAAAGACGAGCTGAAGCCTGTGTTCAAATCTACTCCAACCCAATTCCAGACCGTCATCTTCGCCTCCTCCAACACCTCTAATGTCGGAGACCATGACGGAGACATGTCGGAGACGAAACTCACTGAGCGTCAACAGAAAATACTCAATCTCATCAAAGAGTCTCCGACAATCACCGGCAAACAAATGTCGGAGACTTTGTCGGTGAGCCAACGCACCATCGAACGCGACCTCTCTGCAATGCAGAAGAAAGGTGTTCTGAAACATGAAGGCAAAGACAATGACGGAAAGTGGACTATTTGTTAATAGTATTAGCTCGAAAACTCTCACAAGAAGTATTACAGACATACATGAGATTTTAACAGACTAAACCTTAGGGGTTCCGAACGTCAAGAATACCTTGCTACAATAGTACGCAACTATGATAGTGACAACAGTACATATGCCAAGGATTTACTAAAAAAATTGTTACTTGGTGAATTACAACTAAAGAATGGATATGAAGCGCTAAATGTTTAGCGGAATTTCTCGTGTTTTGCTCGGATGTAAATATTTCCAAGAGGCTTTATTATCCACGGATTATCCACTGAATTCTTTTTGTCCACAGATTATCACATATTTACACAGATTATAAATATCAAAGATATTTTGATTATCACAGATTATGATTAATGCTTTATTGTTGGCATAGGAAGTATTTCAGTATGTAGCAAATCGAGGAACATGTGATGCGTATGCAACTACTCATTATTTCTTAGGCACTTTTATAACGACATTACGAGAACGATCTAACATTCTTCTAACCGATTGACGATAATCATCAGGAATCATCGTATAAGGAGAGCTTTTGCTTTCTTCAATGAGTCTTTCAAATCGTTCTGCAGTCTTACCTGTCAAAACTGGTATTGGACGTATTGCTATTGCCATATCATTATCTCTTTTTTATATTAGTATTTCAATACATCTTTAACAGAATATATCCTACTAATTGCCTCAAAGGAAAAATATTGGTCATCCATAATCATATAATCCTCTCGTTGAGACTTGCTTAGTTTCTTTATCTCCGGAAACATTGATATTGGCACTATAACCTCGCGACCATCTGTAAGATAAACGGCCATGGTTCCACGTTTTCCACCAAAATCGAGTTTCTTTATTCCGATAGTCACATCTTTGTATTTGCACATAACACCTCCATTTTTTTACTTTATTCTCATTATTGTGGTTTTCTTACCTGCGAAGACATCATCAATAAGCTTATTAAGTACATGAATATGCCTCCGGTTCTCATATGAGTCTGCTGGGAATACCGAGAGGATGAAACACTATTGACATCAAGGCTATAAACCCTTGCGGGATGAGAATAAAATATTTTATTCGAATTTCGTTGGATTATTTTAAGACATCTTCTTCAGCCAATATGCTGATTGCCTCTTGAAGAAGAGACATATCATAGCCTCTCCTTTTGCATAGCTTATAGGATTTCTTAAATGTACCAGAGTATTTGATCTTGAATTTCATTTCTCTAATTGCTCAAACAAGTCTTCAACACTCTTTGCCTCATAAACCCTGCCAGCTTTTACATCATCAAGAGCTTTTTCAATACCACTTTTTCTCTGCCGCTTTATTGACCAACCCATTTTCTTGGACAATGTTTTCAACAGATTGAGATCTGAGTTTGGCAATGAAACATATACGCCTTCTAAACTTGCTGTTGTCTGCATATTACTAACAATTTATTTTTTGTTGGCAAAGATACAAAGAAAATATGAAACCACCAAATGTTTGGCGGAATTTCTCGTCTTTTGCTCTAATATGTTATTATTAGGTGAAAATATGATATTATGAAACAAATTAAATAATATTAGGTACAAAAATTGATAGGTATTCCAAAAAAAAGACGTATCTTTGCAGCAAAATTTATCAAAGGAAACAATGAAGAATATTATTTTAATGATGCTGGCATTGATGATGTGCTGCGAAATGTCGGCTAAGGGAAAGCAAAAAGCAGCTGGAGAATGGGTGGCTACATGGGCTACCGCCACGGAGTTTACAGGTAAGGGCGACATGCCCAAAAGCGGAACACTGACCGGTAAGTCGATACGCCAGATTGTAAGGGTGTCGATAGGCGGAAATGTGATGCGACTGCATCTGTCGAATGAATACAGTAAGCAACCCGTGGAGATTAAGTCGATATATATCGCTGACCTCGACAATGACCCTGGACGCAATCCCGTGGCTGCAGAGGATGTGGCGAATATCGGTATAAAGATTAATCCCAAATCGGCAAAATACCTTAAATTCAACGGTAAGAAGAATATCACTATCCCTGCAGGCGAGACAGTGGTGAGCGATGAGCTGGCATACAACCTCAAACCGCTGCAAAGACTGAGTATCAATATATCGTATGGCGAAACTCCTGAGAACGCAACAAGTCATAGAGGCTCGCGCACGACATCATATATTATAAATGGTGAAGCGACTCCCAAATCTGATTTTACAAAGAATCCGGAAAGAGAGGACCATTGGTATAATATCGCAACCATCGACGTGAGAAGGGAGGGATGTGAGGCTATCGCAATAATAGGCAACTCGATTACGGACGGACGCGGTACGACAACCAACTTGCAGGACAGATGGACAGACTTCCTTGCTGACAAACTCCAGGCAAACGAGGCCACAAGGAATATCGCTGTGCTCAACTTGGGTATCGGTGGAAATGCCGTATGCTTCGGAGGATTGAGCGACCCTGCGGTGAAAAGATTCGACCGCGACTGCTTGCAACAAGCTGGAGTGAAGACCATCGTGGTGTTTGAGGGAATAAACGACCTCGGAGGCACTAATGGCGATGCCGAGATGAGGGCTAAGAAGATTATAGAATGTTATAAGGATTTTATCAAGAAGGCACACGACAAGGGGATGAAGATATACGGTGCCACCATATCTCCTTATTTCAAGAGCTTCTATGACAACGGTGACCCATTCCGCGAAGCGGCACGACAATATATCAACAAATGGATAAGGGAGTCGAAGGCTTTTGACGGAGTGCTCGACTTTGACGCTGTGGTGAGAGACCCGCAGAACATATCGGTGGTACAGGAGAGATACCAAATGGACTGGTTGCACCTGAATCCCGCAGGATATGAGGCACTGGGTAATTATGCGGCAGAGAATATGAAATTTGCTGCAGAGTGATATTATATTTGATTGATTAACAACTTTTCCTATATGACAGAGCTCTCGGTAGTAGTACCAGTATATAACAAACTGAAATATGTAGAGCCATGCCTTGAAAGCATACTTGAGCAGGACATAGAATCATTCGAGGTGATTGCCGTTGACGACGGCAGTACGGATGGGTCGGGAGATGTATGCGACGAGATGGCTAAACAGTATCCTAATCTCAGGGTTCTACATGTGCCTAACGGTGGGGTTACTGCCGCCAGGCGCATCGGCGTGGAGAATGCAAAAGGGGATTACATAACCTTTGCGGATGCTGACGACATAATGAAACCGCAAGGGCTCGCACTGCTATTGGAGGCTATTAAGCAAACGGAGGCTGACGAGGTGGTTGCTACATACGACACTCACGAGGGGGAACATATCACAACCAAGATTGTGGGAAGGGTGAATCCCGACTGGATGATACGCCAACTGTTGGGATCTAAGGCCAAGTTCTGCGTGTTATGGGCAGTCATTTTCCGTAAAGACATGATAAGCGAATGTCTGTATGCCCCGAGGGTGATACGGTCGGGCGAGGATATACTGATGCAGTTGCTCTTCCTGCTGAAACGGCCACATGTGGAGTTTATACTCGACAGCGTGTATGTATATACAACGGGATTGCCCAACGACAGACGGATGACGATTGAGGAGCAGATGGCATACGACGACGTGTTGAGAAAGGCTATGGGAAACAGATGGGACGAGTTTAAGGATTTCTTCACCCTCAGAAGGATTAAGATGTACGAGAATTTTATCGCTAATCGTATGTTCTCGGTGCTTTCTCCTTACTATGACGACCTCAGAAGGTCGCTGACAAAGAATATTCCTCTCAGCGACCGAATTGCGGTGATACTGCCTCCCTGGCTTGCATACATTCCTATAACTATACGCAAGTGGCGTTAAGCGTTGAAGAACTGTATGAACAACGTGATATTATACGCATAGAGGAAGAATGTCATCAACATCAGGAGGGTGCGAGTAACCCATAGCGGGATGCCTCTCAAGCGACTTTGCAGATAGCTGATGGCTATGGGGATGACGAAAATCCAATGACCGGACATGATAAACGCTTCATTGAGACCGAAACCCAAACCCAGATGGATGAAGGCATCGAATGACACGCCTGCCAATATCATAAGGAAAAACCTGCTGCGTAGTCCTGCCAATATACCGGCAAGGAACATAAGCACTATGATGCCTTCAACTATATAGTTGAGGGCATTGTCGTATCTGACCACTACTGGACGACCTCTAAGCACATCGTCAAGGAGATATTTTTTATGCAACTGGATTGGTTCGCCAAAGATATTCTCCACAAGGGCATCTGTGCGCGAGGTTGTCTCATCGGTCCATTGCATAAACTCTCCCTTGCCCATGGGCGTTCCCTTGTGGGCATGCCATGGCTGCTTGTGGTCGGCTACGTATTTCTCATACATCTTGCGCCTCTTCAACTTATTAAAGGCCTTGGCTATCTGGGTGGAGTCGGTAAGACTGGTAGTGTCCTTGAACAGGGCAAACATCTTGGCGTCTTCCTTTTTTGCAGCAGCTAATTTCTTTTGCTGTTGGGCTCGTTTGCGAGGGGCTTCGTATTCCTGATACTCCCAACGGGCAAAGCTCCATATCAAGCCACAGGGCACTATCACTGCCAATATGATAAACTTGGGACGGAAGAAACGCTTTTTGTTGACGAATAGGACATCGAGAAAGACTTTTATTCCATTGCTCAATGTGGTGCCGGCAGTAATGATGAAGATTACCCACGTCTGCCATATCGCCAATTGCTTGCCTTTTTGGATTGCCTTGCCGCAGACGTAGAGACAGGTGACAAGCATGAACATTGACACGGCAAAATGGTCGGGCACCATCAGGGTGAGCATCACATATCCGAAGGAATAGAAGAACATGGAGAGAAGGACGGAGTCGGAGCGACGAAGCCCTATTATCTCACGGAGTATCCTATAAAGGAATATCCATGTGTAATATGCGAAGAAGACGAGTAATACGGCTACTATCACCTGTGCCATGTTTTTATCAAAAAGCATGGTAAGACCTGTGTTGAGGAGATAGAAAGGATATTCGAAGAAGGCGAGGAGAGGATGGCGATAGATATTATATTTGGGTTCCCACTCGGTGAGGATGCAATAGGTGATGGGGTCGAAGCCCGACACTCGGTAGTATTTGACAAAGAGGCCCCATATTGCCTGATGGGTCTTGCTGAAGGCTACGTAATACTTGCTCAACGCAAGGGCATTGAGGGCTGACATCAACACTAATATTAATAATGAGGGGAGTATCTCCTCTTTCTTTATCTTGAAAGTATTAAAAAACTTTCCAAACGAATCTCTTACGTCTTTTATCTTCATATATTAATCTTTCAATATTTCAATTTTTCAATCTTTCAATCTTCTAAAGTATGCTTTATCGGCGAAGGCGAGAAGTTCTTTGTCTCCTCGACTGTCGCCAAAGGCTGTCAACTCATAATTGTCCCTATCAGGATAGCGAGAGAGGAGACGGTTGACTTTCTCCTGACCATAACAGTTGCTGCCTACAAAACGACCGGTGACCAATCCATTGACGGTCTCCAACTCTGTACACAGAAACTCAATTCCGGGACAGTCGTGGAAGAATGGTTTAACCCATATCGAAGGACTGGCGGAAATAATGCACACCGTGGAACCCTCGGCAAGAGCCGACTTTATCGCTTGAATGGCTTCGGGACGAAGAATCTTCCTGTTTTCATTTGCAAACGCCACGGATTTTGCCAATAATATCTTATCGGACATACCACCGAAGATATATCGGCAGAGTTGCTGTTTGAGTGTATGGTTGGAATAGAGTCCTATCTTCATCAATACCAGGAGATGGATGTGGAAGAGCATCCACATGATGAGTTTACGGTTGCCTGCAACATAACGTATGATGGCAATCAGGGAGTCGGTATTGGTGATAGTACCGTCGAAATCAAATGCGTATATCTTTCTCATTGTTTATTAAAGATAGATGATTATAAGGAACGAGAGCATCCATGCCAGAAGAATCAACTGGGTGGCGCGGTCGGAGAGTGCCACCTTGACGGGATCGCCACTCTTCTCATCTACAACGGAGATCTGGAGATAACGCAGGATGGCGAGGATGACAAGGATGGAGGTGAGATAGAGTTTGTCGGTGGCAAACTGGGCAATTATCTCGGGAGACACAGTGTACATCACATAGCAAACAACCATGACGGAGCCGGTGATGGTGATTGCCTGGTTGATGAACGTGAGGTTGTAGCGACTTGTATTCTTGCGTGGGGCACGACCTGTGGTATTCATCCTGAGCACATCGTCGCGACGCTTGGCAAAGGCAAGGAAGAGGGTGAGAAGGAAGGTCATCAACACTATCCACTTACTGAGATGAACACCGGTGGCATATCCTCCTGCAAGGATGCGAAGCACAAAACCGGAAGCAATGATACACACATCTATGATGGCATATTCCTTGAGACGGAGACAATATGCCACATTTATGACAAAATAGGCGATAATGACCAAGATGCTTTTGGCATGACCCTCGGGAAGAAGGAACATCAGCAATATGGATAGCAACAAACTGACGGTCATCATGCCGTAGGCCTGGGGGATGGTGATCGATCCGGAGGCTATCGGACGCTTGCACTTGACAGGATGGGCACGGTCGGCATCGACATCAATGATGTCGTTGAGACAATAGATGGCGGAGGCTGCCAAACTAAACGACATGAATGTCAGTGCGGCTGCCACTACCTCGGTGGTGTTGAGCAATGCCCCACCGAAGAAGACGGGGAGAAAGACAAAGATATTCTTTATCCAATGAGTGGGTCGTGCCACCTTTATAATATGTCGTATATTCATTTCTTTATATTTTTAATATTTTGCAACTTCTCTATGACGAAATGCAGGAGATATGCCAAAACTGTTGATATTCCAAGCGTCAAGACAAATGTCAGCCAATAGCCGAGGTGGTATGGTTTGACGTGCTTCATCACAAACTCAATGTGGATGAGGTATATCTCAAGACTTACGGTTCCGATGATTGTAAAGAGACGCAAACTCCAGCGGGGAAGACGGTCGAATAGCAAGGGAAGGAGAATGGTAAGCGACACTGTCCAGGGGATATATGCCCATCTCTCGATGAAGAGAGGGAAACGGCGGCGAAGACCGTCCTCGAAGTTGATGCATACGAGGGTGCTCATAGCAAAGATGATGAGGAGGAGCCATAGGGATGACTTGGGAAGGGTGTAGCCCGACTTTACCAGAGCGCCTGCGTTGATGCCAAGCAGAAAGATTGGTATGCGAGAGAAAAATATCTCAAGATGACCTACGCTTTGGTGCAACGGTTGCCAATACTGCACCAAGAGGGTGAGTAGCATGGCGGCAACAGGAAGCCAACGGTAATGTGAATCCGCCTGAATCAGTTTCATATACCAGGGTGCTATGAGATAGAGGGCAAGAATGGCTGGCACATACCAGAAATTGAGGGCAAGATGATGCCAAAAACCATAATTGATGGCCAACTCTCCTATAAACTCCATAAAACTGATATTGCCGTCGATTAACTTGGGAATGTAGAAGAGTGAAGCAATAACAAGCCACGCAGGATAAATGCGCTTGTAGCGGCGCCAATAGAAATGACCTAATGAGGAGTTCTTGGTAAAGGCAAACCACAGACCTATACCACTGAGAAACAGAAATATATCCACACCAAGATTTCCACAACGTGCAAGGCAATACCATAGGGTGTCGTGGCGCATTCCACATACATGAAATGCCACAACATATATCATAGCAAAGCCCATCAGTTCGCCACGATACTTACTAATCAATGATAAATCGATATAATTTTTCACTCTTCAACCTTCAATTTTCAACTTTCAATTTTCAACTTTCAATTTTCAACCTTCACTCTTCATTTTCGAAATAATAATTCCAAAAACCCACGCCACTCCTATTGCAGCGATGACGTAGAGCATGAGTCCGTCATACACATCACCGCGATGGGACACCGGGATAAATATCTTGCGCATGGCAGGATGGGTGACAAACATGGCGGCAGAGATGCCACCAAGCCATACTGACCAATGGAGAAGCAAATCGGGCAGCGACTTGACAAGGCAAATGGTGGCGAGGATTACTACGACGGGAGTGAAATACCAGAACAACTCATAAAGACTCATCACAACCACTAGAGCGGATGACACCACGGTGAGTATGCACCATTGCCAACGAGAGAACGACGAGAGTCCACCGCCGCAGAGATGACGGGCGGCGAGGATTCCGCAACCGAATGGTAATATGCCTCCCACTGCATTATAGCGCAGATAATTGAGTGTGTCGCCCGTTGGATCGCAGAATACTTGCGCAAGGAAACATACGATTATTGCCCCTGCCACTATCCACGACGAACGGCGATAAAGCAGAAGACGATAGATGAGATAGAGCTCCAACATCAAACCAAAGAACCAATAGGGTCCTGGCCATATCCACTTGTTAGGTTCGGGAAAGAGGTTGATGATCATGAGGCCTTGCTCGATAATCTTGTCGCAATAGAAATGAAAGCTGTGGGGAGTGATGATGTCGATGATGATGAAGAACACGAATCCCGGTACCATCATCCTAAGGAGCTTAAGATAATGGACACGCATAAACCCAAATGTGGAATAGCGGGGACATGAGGGGTTCTCATATTTCAATACCAAACCGAAACCGCTAAGGAAAAGAAAAACGGGTACACCGTAATGACCGAAGAACGACAGCATATTGGCAAGAAACAAGTCGTCGGGGGAGAACAGTGCCTGCCACATTCCTGCTGCCCTGTCGGCATAAAACTTATACTCATTCTCCCTGACTGTACCCCTGAGCCAGTGGCAGTAGTTATGGAGCATGATAGCCATGATGGCGATGCCACGCATCGCGGAACATTCATTTTTTGTCAGTATGCTTGTCTTCATTTTTTCCTTCTTTGTTCTTTATCTCCTCTTCGTGCTTTAATCTCAGAGCGTCGTAATCAACAGTACCCTTGATGATTCGCTTGCGCTCGGCATTATAACCATCACTGAGCAGATTGTTTTCTTCAATATAGAATGATGTTTGTATTCCGGCAAGATATACGAGCACCTGCGAAATATTGTCGGTCATAAACGGACGATGCACTGCGTTGTTTATCTGTCTCACTATGTCGGGATGCTTCCTTGCATATTCCTTAGAATACCATATCCAGAATGGGATCTCATATTCCTCGTGGGCAAGGCGGAAATCAATTACTGCCGAGTGGTTGCGACCGAATATTTCCATTCCATCGCCAAATGCTTCCTCACCGTGGTCGGACATATAGATGACAATGGCGTCTTCTTTCTCAAAACGCTTTATCACCTCAGCCATGATGGAGTCGTTGTAGAGGGTGGCATTGTCGTAGTCGGCAAGCAGCATGCGGCATCGCTTACTCATGTTGGGCCAATCCTTTTTGTAGTCACTTTCGTGGAAGTGCTTGCGCTTTGGAGGGAAGCGGTCGTGATAGTTGGTGTGCTGTCCCTTGAGATGAAGGATGGTGAGACGGGGCTCGTCGGGATATGCCTCGCGATCTTTCATCACTATCTGGTCGTAATCTCTCAATACTCCTGCGTCGTATTTATACAACTGGGTGTTGCGAACATCAAACTGGGCCTTGCTCAGGATAGGATTGTTGAGGAAGAATCCTCCACTGAAGTCATACACAGCCTCCTTGGCTTGGGGAAGAAACTGGTTGGTGATGAAGGACACACGATAACCTGCCCTACGGAATAGTTCGGGGAAGAGCGGGTCGTCACACCAGTCGCCCTTGTCGCCCACGGCGTGCAGGGAGAAGATATTCTTGAATACGAAGCTCGTGAGATTATATGGCGCTATGACGTCGGTAAAAGGTATGAGATTGCCCTTCCTACGCAGTTCCATCTGCCGTGGGGTCGTTTCGTGGGAATAGCCATAGAGTTGGGAGTGGTGCTTGTTGTAGCTCTCACCGATTACGAAAACGATGTGCTGGCTACGGAAGGTACAGCTATCCACCTTTACATCCTTTATGCCTGCCACGAGTTTGTCAACTTGCTTGGAGGCCAATTTATTGGCATATATACTGAATGCAAGTCGATAGATGGGCAGATAGAGGTTGGCACGACCTTTTTGTGTTAGCTCATGCTCCACATCTCCGATATTCTTATATGACATCAGTCTTACGGTGGCGAGTTTGTTGTTGATAGTTTCGGTATATCCATTGTAAAGCAGTATCAACGAAAGTACACCGAGAAGTCCGCCTGCTGCTGCTCCTATGCTCACCTTTGCCTTTTCCGAGGGAGAGAGTTTTTTGTATATCCTTCCAATATTGCCTGTTAGTTTGTGTCTGACAGCAAGATGCACCTTGCGCCTTGAGGCAATGATATTGCATATAATATGGGCAAACATAAGAAGCAAGATAAGTCCTATGGGAGTCAGGAGAAGATTCCAATCGAAATAGGTGGTGAAAAATTCTGATGCCTCACTGCTGTTGGTTTCGCCCACGAGCAAAAGCATTGTGGGGGTGAGCGTAGAACCGAAGCGCACAAAGCAATACATGTCGATGATGGATACAGTATAAAGAATGACGTACATGGTGGCACGTATCCATCGTCTTATCTTGATGGGTATAAAACTAAGGATGAGACACACGACATAGAGGTCGAGGAACAGTTCTATTGGGGCAAGTGAATAGGGATAATACCCCTTCTTGTCAGGCACTTCGAGTTGCGTACAAGCATACCCCAGAAGAAACATGAACACGAAGAAAGCAAAGTTCACCCTTATCGGAGTGAACGCTCTTGCAAGTAGGATTCCAATCTTCTTCATACCTATTATAACTTCGCTACTTTATTAACTTAGCTATCGCTTCGGGCACAAGATGCGTTATGTCTTCGCCCTTGCTTATCTTATCTCTTATTTCTGTACTACTTATATTATATAGTTCCGTTTCCACCAGCCTCACATTGGCAGGGAGAGTGGAGATATCTATGTATGAACCCTGACGAGGGTATATTATTATCCTGAAGTTGTGGAGGATGTCTTCCCATCTGTACCAACGGTTGAACATCGTCCAGTTGTCGCCCCCTATCAGGAGCACAAAATCACGGTCGGGGTAATCCCTACGCATGGCCATTAATGTGTCGTACATATACGACGGTCGGGGCATGTGGAACTCATAGTCGCTTGCCACCAACGAGGGTTCGCCCTCAAGGGCTTTCCGCACGAGCGACAGACGGTAGTCGTCGTCGGCAAGGGTGTCGGCCGACTTCAACGGATTCTGCGGCGACACCACAAACCAAATCTCATCAAGTCCACCTGCCTTCAATATCTGCCTGGCCAGGGAGATATGCCCGTTGTGTATCGGATTGAATGAGCCACCGAATATGCCTGTGGTTATCATTTCAATTGAGATTAGGGATTAGAGATTAGGAATTCTTTTATTATTCCCAAGACCTCTTTCTTCGCCTTTTCCAAATCGTCGTTCACCACCACCTTGTCAAACTTGTCGGCAAAGCTTATCTCAAACTCTGCTCGGGCGATACGCTGGTCGATTACCTCGGGGGCATCTGTTGCCCGCGACTCAAGTCGGCGACGCAGTTCGGCTACTGACGGGGGCATGATGAAAATGCTCAACGCCCTGTCGCCGTAATGCTGCTTGATATTGCAACCACCCTTGACATCTACGTCGAATACCACGTTCTGACCTTCGTCACACTGATGCTCCACCTGGGATTTCAATGTGCCATAGAAGCGGTCGGTATATACCTCCTCATATTCGAGAAACTCACCCGCTTCGATACGACTACGAAACTCGTCGGGAGTGAGGAAGAAATATTCCACTCCATTGCGCTCCGCACCTCGTGGTGCACGGCTTGTGCAGGATATACTGAATGCCATATTCAGTGTCGGGTGCTCCTGCATCAGCCAGTTGATTATCGTGCTCTTTCCCGTCCCCGACGGGGCAGAGAATATTATCAGTTTACCTTTCATCACTTTGTATATAGAGGCTTCATTTTATTACAGCGCGTTCAGAACTTGCTCCTTGATTTGCTCAAGCTCATCCTTCATCTTCACCACGATATTCTGCATTTCTGCCTGATTGCTCTTAGAACCTGTAGTGTTGATTTCGCGTCCCATCTCCTGGGCGATGAATCCCAGTTTCTTCCCTACTCCATGACCTTCCTCTTCCATTGTCTCACGGAAATAGTTGAGATGATTGGCAAGTCGCTGTTTCTCCTCACTGATGTCGAGTTTTTCGATATAATATATCAGCTCTTGCTCAAGACGGTTTTTGTCATACTCCACCTCGGGGATAGTATTTAATCCGTCGATGATACGCTGGCGAATCTTTTCCACACGAGCTTTCTCGTATGGCTCAATCTCTGCCATAAGTCTCTGGATGTTGTCAATCTTCTCGCTGAACTTGCGATGAAGGGCGGCACCCTCCTGGCGACGGAATTCAACGAGTTGACGAAGTGCCTCCTCTATGGCATTATGAGCCACCGACCACTCTGCATCGGTGAGTACCTCCTGATCGGTCTTGGCCATCACATCAGGCATTCTCAAGAGTGTGGCGAAGACATCCTGAGGCTGGGGAATACCTGCTGTGGCAACGATATCGCATATCTGGGCGTAATACACCTTCATCAGCTCCTTGTTGATAGGTGTGGCCTCTGAACCGGCGTCCTTCTCTATCCAGATACTGAAATCTATCTTACCTCTTTCGAGTGTCTTCGCTATTGTCTGCCTTATCTCCATCTCTTTCTCGCGATAGAGTGGACTGATGCGGGTGGAAAGGTCAAGCGACTTGCTATTGAGCGACTTGACCTCCACGTTTATCTTTTTTTCACCAAAGGCTACAACGGCTTTTCCGTAGCCAGTCATTGATTGTATCATAGTAAATGTATCTTCTTTAAAATCATCCAACTTGACTACCTGGTTTCACTCCGCGTAGCAATGACGTAACGGCGAGAGAACCATCGAAATCCACTGCCGAAAGAATCATTCCCTGACTCTCAAAGCCCATCATCTTGCGTGGGGCGAAATTAGCTACGAAAAGTACGTCCTTTCCTACGAGCTCTTCCGGATTCCAATACTCGGCGATACCACTGAGAATAGTGCGGTCCTCGCCTGTTCCGTCGTCGAGGGTAAACTTAAGGAGTTTCTTCGACTTCTTCACTTTCTCGCATGCCTTGACATGACCTACTCGTATGTCGAGCTTCTCGAAGGTCTCGAAGTCGATAGTGTCCTTTATGGGTTGGGCCTTGTAGGATGCTGCCTCGTTGGCTTTCTTCGTTGCCTCGAGTTTATCAAGCTGCTTCTGTATCGTCTCGTCCTCAATCTTCTCAAAGAGGAGTTCGGGCTCTGCCAACTGATGACCGGCTTTGAGAAGCTCAGTACTTCCGAGTTCGTTCCAGTCAAATGTCTCGAGATTAATGAGTTTGCGCAATTTGGCACTGCTGAATGGCAAGAACGGTTCGAAGGCTATAGCGAGATTGGCTACGAGCTGCAACGATATATTGAGCACTGTCTCCACGCGCTTCGGGTCGGTCTTCCACACCTTCCATGGCTCACATTCGGTGATATAGCGATTACCTATGCGGGCAAGGTTCATAGCCTCTTTCTGTGCCTCGCGGAACTTGAATGCGTCGAGCATCTGCTCCACATTCTTCTTCACATCCTTGAACTCATCAAGTGCCTGACGGTCAACATCCTGTAGTTCACCACAGGCGGGTACCACTCCATTCCAATATTTCTTTGTGAGCTGGAGGGCACGGTTTACGAAGTTACCATAGATAGCCACGAGTTCACTGTTGTTGCGCTCCTGGAAGTCCTTCCAAGTAAAGTTATTGTCCTTTGTCTCCGGGGCGTTGGCAGTGAGCACATATCTAAGCACATCCTGCTTGCCTGGCAGATCCTCAAGATATTCATGAAGCCACACTGCCCAATTGCGTGATGTGGAAATCTTGTCGTTCTCGAGATTCAGGAACTCGTTGGCTGGCACGTTGTCGGGCAGGATATAGCTGCCATGGGCCTTAAGCATTACCGGGAAGACAATGCAATGGAAAACGATATTGTCCTTGCCTATGAAGTGAACAAGGCGTGTGTCTTCATCCTTCCACCATTTCTCCCATGTGCCCCACTTCTCTGGCTTTGCATCACAAAGTTCCTTGGTGTTGGAGATATATCCGATGGGGGCGTCAAACCATACGTAGAGCACCTTTCCCTCAGCACCCTCAATAGGCACGGGGATTCCCCATTCGAGGTCGCGGGTCATAGCTCGTGGCTGGAGGTCCATGTCCAACCAACTCTTGCACTGGCCATATACGTTGGGGCGCCATTCCTTGTGTCCCTCAAGAATCCACTGCTTGAGCCAATCCTGATATTTACCAAGTGGCAGATACCAGTTCTTGGTAGGCTTCTTGATAAGTCCATGACCGGGATTATTCTTGTTGGTGGGATTGATCAACTCGTCGGGCGAAAGGGTGGCTCCACATTTCTCACACTGGTCGCCATAAGCGCCCTCGGCTCCACATCTGGGGCATGTGCCCACGATATTGCGGTCGGTGAGGAATTCACCTGTCACCTCGTCGCAATACTGCTCTTCCACATGCTCCTCAAGTTCGCCCTTGTCGTAGAGAGTACGGAAAAAGTCGGAAGCAAACTTATGGTGGATATCTGATGTCGTGCGGCTATATATGTCGAATGATATGCCGAAATCCTCGAAGGATTTTTTGATTAGGTTGTGATATCGGTCAACCACCTCCTGGGTGGTGATACCCTCTTGGCGCGCGCGTATAGTGACGGGCACACCATGCTCGTCGCTTCCGCCAATAAAGATCACATCCTGCTTCTTCAGGCGGAGGTATCTCACGTAGATGTCTGACGGCACATATACACCTGCAAGGTGACCAATGTGTACGCCTCCATTGGCATAGGGAAGCGCAGCCGTGACGGTTGTTCTCTTGTATTTCTTTTCTTCCATTGTATAGTGTGTTTATTATTTTTCTTTCTTGTTGCGATACACAAAGTGCAATATGGTGAAGTTTGTCGGCACTGCTATCAATAGCACGAGTATTGGTGCTATGAGCCTGTCGATGTTAAGTGAGATGAACAGATTAAAGAGCACCATGTGCAACGTGTAGTTGACAATGTGGCTAAAACTGAAACCTGCCGCTCTTTTCACTGATGCTTTTGAGCGGAACGTAAAGTAGGTGGTAAGGAAGAAATTGCAAATGAGGCTTACTATATAGCCTATGGTATAGGCAATGCTCAGCCACACTCCTCCACCACTTATCAATTGCAGCAGATAGTAAACCAGATAATGAATACCGGCAGCTATCACGCCTACGATACAGAATCTGATGAACTCCTGCAATTTGCCGTTCTTTTTACTCAATACGTCCCATCTCATCATATAATATCACTGATCACTTAACGTTATTTCAACTGCTTGTCAATCAACTCCTTCAGTTTGTCCTTAGGCAGGTTGACTGCAATGATTTTTCCATTGGAGTCGGCCACTATGTTGCCGGGCACTGTGGTGATGGCCAGTTGCCTCACGGTGGGCGATTCCCATAATTTCTGGTCGCAGATTGTCTGCCATTGCAGTGAATCGATTTTCACTGTACGCTTGCAGTGGGTAGTGTCTGCATCCAGGCATATTCCCACTACTTGCAGTTTGTCGCCGTATGTCTTTTTCTGCTTTCGCAGTTCTCGCTGAATACTCAGGCTTTCGTAGTTCCATCCTGCCCACGAGATAATGACGTTGAGCTTACCTTTGAGTTTGGCTCCCGACACGGCTTTGCCTTCAATATCGGTAGCACTGAATGATGGCAACCGTCCTCCCTTCTTCACATGCCTAAGCTCTTTCAGTTGACTTAGCAACATCGAAGCCCTCGCATTGTTCTTGTCGGCATCTACCATTGCCTTTGTCAGTGTATATGCCTTCTCGTAGTCGGGTTCTTTAGTGTTGATAAGATATTTTCTTATGAGATAAAGACTTACGATACTCTTTGGATTCTTGGAAATATATTCCTCAGCTGCCTTTTTTGCCTGCGGGGGAGTCATGTTTGCTACAGACAGACGAAAGGCGGTCATATCCTCGTTATTCTTTTCTCCATGTATTTCCACCTCCTTTAGATGGGAGGCATCACCGCTAATCTCAGCGGTTGTTCCCGATTTGCCGAATACGGGCAGCTCGGAATAGTTGGGGAAGACAATAATGAAGGTAGCCTCATCGCCAAGCGTTGTCTCGTAGGAGAAACGCCCGTCGGCCACCTTGATAGTGTCCATGCCCGTGAGTCCTCTGTCAGGACTATAAACATAGAACTCACCCTGGTTGAAGCTCCTCAAGCGACCCTTGATGCGGAAATGTCCGCTTCCGGTGCCACATGAAACCACAACCAGGGTGAGTAGGATATATCCTAAGATTTTCTTCATTCTTTACTTGCTGACATTGAGCAGTTCAAGGTCTTGGGCAGCATACTTAGCCCAAACAGGATCCTTGCTGATTGCATTGCGCAATGCAGAGGCAGCATCTGCGGTGTTGCCCTGACGAGCGCTCAGGATAGCCTTGAGATAGTCAGTTGTAGCATCGGGGTTCTTGATGTTGCTCAGAGTGCTTGCTGCTGCACTGTAGTTCTTGTTGAGGATCTGAGCCAAGGCAGCTGTATTGCTGTTAGTGTTTGCAAGATCCTGCTCTGCCTGTGCATACTTGCCCTGTGCGATGTGCAAGTTACCGAGAGCCTCCTGGATGTTGCTTGCACCAGAAGCCTGGGAAATCAGGTTCTCTGCCTTGGCTACATCACCCTCTGCGAGAGCAACAAGACCGAGGTTGGCCTTTGCATCGGCATTCTTAGAATCGATGGCAAGAGCCTTCTCTGCGTATGACTTAGTTGCACTGTAGTCACCACGCTGGTAAGCCAATGTGGCGAGGTTGTTGAATGCGCGTGCATCGTTGGGGAAGAGCTTGGTTGTGGTCTTGAAGATGTCTTCCTTCTCAGCTGCATTGTTTGTAAGAGCTGCATTGTAAAGAAGCTCCTCAATGCTCAGCTTACTTGCATCGCTCTTGTACTGGTCCTTGATCTGCTCGTCGCTACGACCGATAACCTCATAGTTGATGGTCATGCGTGAACGACGAAGCTGGGGAAGAATACCGTCGGCAAGCTCACGGAATACAGAACTCATGTTCTTGATCTGCTGCTCGCGCTCCTCGGGATCCTTATACATAGAGAGCACGCGAAGGATCACGTCCTTGTCCTGGATATTAGATACCTTAACCAACTCCTGGAAACCGTCCCAGTCCTGAGCGGTATATTTTGCATCTACATTAGCGTCTGCATTTTTTGTCTTCTTCAACTGCTGCTTTACGTATGTCTCAGTATTTGTCTGACGCTTGTTGGCCAACTTGTCGTTGAGATCGAAACCACCATCAGGAGATGCGTATGCAGAAACCTCCACATTCTTCAGTGCAAGTGTCTCCTTCTCCTTCTGAATCTTATTGAGAAGGTCAACAAACTCCTTTACAGAGTTGTTCTTCAGCTCGCTTGAACGCAGATTTGCCTGCTGGATGAGGAACTTAATGTTAGCATCCTGCTTCTTCTCGATAATACGCTGGTAAGCATCTGTTGACACACTTGGAGTGGCCTGCTTTACTGTAACATATCCAAGTTCACCTGTAGATACTACACCGTCGGCAACCTTGATGGCAGGCACTTCCTGCTGCTTGTTGCCAATCTTTGCGTCGAATGTGAGATAGAGCTCACTCTTCTGCATCTCAGGCACATACTTGAAGTTGGTCTTCATGGTATAGTTGCCACCAACCTTGTAGGCAATTGTCTGGTCGTTGCCTTCCACTTTCTCACCCTGGAATGTTGCAGCTTCGCCGCGTGCAACCTGACCATTGCCATAACGAAGTTCAGGGATGACTGTGACAACAGCCTTCTTCTTCATGTATCCCTCAGGGAACATACCATTGATGGTAGCTGACACATTGCCGCCGTTTGACTCAAGCGGATTTGGTACTACACTGAAATTGTCCGCTGAAAGTGCTCCTAACTTTCCAGAGCACGATGTCAGAAGCATAATTGATGCTGCCGACAACATGAAAAGATGTTTCTTCTGCATTGTTATAAAAATAATTAGTATATATACGTTTCTTCAATGATACCTCATTATGCTTTTCTCAATGTGCCGCGAGCGGGACTCGAACCCGCACAGCCATCACTGGCCAAGGGATTTTAAGTCCCTCGTGTCTACCAATTCCACCATTGCGGCATCATATTTGGCATAAAATGCCCGATTTCGACTGCAAAGGTATTACATTATTTTGATTTTTCCAAACATTAACGTATTTTTTTTATGTTTTTAACCAACTTTGTGTGCTATTATGCCTTATTATTTGAAATAAATCTGTTTTTATTTTGTTTTTCCACCGATTTGTTGTACCTTTGCACCCCGATTATAGTAATAAGGTATAGATATCTGAAGTATTATGAAAATAGAAAGTATTATCAGTTGTTCGGTTATAGAGGCTGTCAAGTCGCTATATGGTCAGGAAGTGACCCCAAAGATGGTGCAAATCCAAAAGACAAAGCAGGAGTTTGAGGGTAATCTCACACTTGTCGTTTTCCCGTTTGTCAAAATATCCAGGAAAAAACCCGAAGATACTGCTCAGGAAATTGGACAGTATCTGCAGGATAAATGCAGCGCCGTGGCATCATTCAACGTGGTTAAGGGATTCCTCAACCTCGTGATTGCACAATCGGCATGGCTTCAACTGCTGGCCGACATCGATGCCAACCCGAAATACGGTGAGAAGAAGGCTGACGACAACTCGCCCCTGGTGATGATTGAGTATTCATCGCCCAACACTAACAAACCGCTTCACCTCGGACATGTGCGCAACAACTTGCTCGGATGGTCGCTTGCCAAGATTATGGAGGCCAACGGCAATAAGGTTGTGAAAACCAATATCGTGAACGACCGTGGTATTCATATCTGCAAGTCGATGCTGGCATGGCTGAAATATGGCAACGGTGAGACTCCGGAGTCAAGCGGAAAGAAGGGCGACCATCTTATCGGCGACTATTATGTGGCTTTCGACAAGCATTATCGTGAGCAAGTGAAGCAGCTCACCGCACAATACTCCAACGAAGGCATGGGTGAGGAAGAGGCTGAGAAAAAAGCCAAGGAGGAAGCTCCGCTCATCAAGGAAGCTCATGAGATGCTGGTGAAATGGGAGCAGAACGACCCCGAGGTGCGCGCCCTTTGGGAAAAGATGAACAATTGGGTGTATGCTGGTTTCGACGAGACCTACAAGGCGCTTGGCGTTGGTTTCGACAAGATATACTATGAGTCGCAAACCTATCTCAAGGGTAAGGCCAAGGTGGAGGAAGGTCTCGCCAAAGGTCTCTTTGAGCGCCATGACGACAACAGTGTATGGGCAGATCTCACAAATGAAGGTCTCGACCAGAAACTGCTTCTGCGCTCCGACGGCACCTCTGTGTATATGACACAGGATATCGGTACTGCCGAGATGAGATTCAAGGATTATCCCATCGACAAGATGATATATGTCGTGGGCAATGAGCAGAACTACCACTTCCAGGTGCTCTCTATCCTACTCGACCGACTTGGATTCAAGTGGGGCAAGGAACTCGTGCATTTCTCCTATGGTATGGTAGAATTGCCTAATGGTAAGATGAAGAGCCGCGAGGGTACTGTTGTTGATGCCGACGACCTCATTGCCACTATGATTGCCGACGCAAAGCAGACAAGCGAGGAACTCGGCAAGTTTAACGATATGACCGACGAGGAGCGCAGCGAGATTGCACGCATCGTGGGATTGGGTGCCCTTAAGTATTTCATCCTTAAGGTTGATGCACGCAAGAATATGTTGTTCAACCCCGAGGAGTCGATCGACTTCAACGGCAATACCGGTCCGTTTATCCAATATACCTACGCCCGCATCCGCTCTATCATGAGAAAGGCTGCAGAACTTAATGTCGAGGGCGGAGATGTGTCGGCAGAACTTAGTCAGAAGGAAATCGACCTCATACAGAAGATGAGCGACTATGCAGGAGCTGTTGAGCAAGCTGGCAAGGACTATAGCCCAAGTGGTATTGCCAACTACTGCTACGAACTGACCAAGGAGTTCAACCAGTTCTATCACGACTATAGCATCCTCAAGGAAGAAGATGCACAGAAGCGTGCCGTTCGACTGAGAATAGCTGCCAATGTGGCTAAGATAATCAGCAATGGTATGGCTCTGCTTGGCATTGAAGTACCTGAAAGAATGTGATGAAAATTGAAGATTGAAAGTTGAAGATTGAAGATTGAAAGTTGAAGATTGAATTATATGCAGAACCCGCCTGATTACCGCCACGATACCGTGTTGCCGCTGCCTACGGAGGTAACGGCAGACGCATGGGCTGTGGATGCTGCGTGTTCTGGCAATCCCGGACCTATGGAATACCAGTGCATCGACCTTGCTACGGGTGCACAGGTATTCCATTTCGGCCCTGTTCATGGCACTAACAACATTGGCGAGTTTCTTGCTATCGTGCATGCACTCGCCCTACTCGACAAACAGGGCAACTCTACAAAGACCATTTATTCCGACAGCTACAATGCCATTTTATGGGTAAACAAGAAGAAATGCAAAACCACCCTGGAGCGCACTCCCGACACGGAATATCTCTATCAGGTGGTAGAGCGCGCCGAGAAATGGCTTAAGACTCATTCTTTCAAAAACCCTCTTTTAAAATGGGAGACAAAAAAATGGGGCGAGGTACCTGCTGATTTCGGAAGGAAGAAATAAGCATTATTGTTTTCATTACTTAATGGGAAGGGTGAGGAAAAAGCGCGAACCTTTATCATACTCCGGGTCAATGCCCACTTTTCCGCCTAATCGTTGGGATATCACATGACAGATATTCAGGCCAAGACCGGTGCCTTGGTGGAAAGAGTCGAGTTTGGCAAATCGCTCGAATATCTCTTGCTGCTTTTCCTTAGGTATTCCGCAACCCGTGTCAGCCACAGACACTGTCAGCATTTTCGTCTCCGGGTCAAAGGAGCAATCCACAGTGATATTTCCCTCCTCCGTGTATTTTATGGCATTGGTGAGGAAATTGATTATTACCTGTGCCATCCTCATACCGTCGGTGGAAAACATAAATTTGTCGTCAACATTTGTTGTAAACAGAATAGGCACGTCGGGCCTTGCCCTATGTCTTACCGTTTCTATTGACGTTCGGCATAATTCATTTGCCGACACTAAGGAGTAGGTCATCTTGTATTGACCGCTGTGCAGTTCGTGCAACGACATGACATCGTCTATGAGCTGTTTGAGCATATCCTCGTTGCTACGTATGATATTCACAAAGTTCTCCTTCTCCTTGTTGTCCAGTTCATTTCCCTCGGAAAGGAGCAATTTTGAGAATCCCACAATAGCATTCAGCGGAGTGCGTATCTCATGACTCATATTCTGTATGAATGTACTCTTCATCTTCTCCGACTCATGCGCCTTGCGGATGGCAGCATTCAACTCGTCGTTCTTCTCCCTCAGTTGCTTTTTGCTCTTATGGCTATGCCATAGATATGAAGCAAGAAACGCCATCAAGATAATTGCCAATATAATAGACAGGAAGAAAATGCTCCTGTTGAGTTCCGACTGTTCCTGTTGCATCCTCATCACAGCCTCCTTGCGCAGCCCTACGGCATTGGACAGCTTCTGCTCCGACTTCATTCGATTGATCACCAATGCGTTATTGTCCATCATCAGTTTATGTCGTGCCTGCTGATATTTCGTCAGTTCCTCTTGTTGCTTCAACTGCTCAATATTCAGATTGGTTGAAGCCAGTTTCATCTGTATGTTTCTTGTCTCCAGAAGGTTGTTGCCGGCAATGTCACCCATTTCCCTGCGGTCAGCCTCAAACACGCTCTTTATCTTCTGTCGATGGAGCACAATCTCCTTCTGGAATAACTCGCATGCTTCCTTCCATTCTCCATTATGCGCACAATCCAATTCGGCCATACGCAAGTATTCCTCGTCGGTCAGTTCGCGCTCAGCCCTTTGCATAGCCTTCTTGCGCTTACCGTCGTATAGCATGTTCATGATATCCAGCAAAACCTCATCATGCGACTTATCCATCCCCTTTTCAGCCTTCATCTTCTTGATTTCAGCATAATGACGCACAAAATCCGGTTTGTTGTTTGTCTCAAATGCCAGTCGGGCTTTCTCTATACATATTAAATAATGTGTATCATCAGTTTTGGAATATCTCTCGGCCTCATTCAGGTAGTGTGCAGCATCGCCATATTCACACTGCATCCTGTATAACCTGCCCAGGTTAATGAGCATCGCAGTGGGGTCGGCATCCAACTGGTTCTTTAGGAATACCACATAGGCGTCAATATACGATTGGATGGCATTCCTGTAGCAGCGCCTTGCCATCTGCACATCACCCATCCTTTTCATTCCTACATACTGTCCATAACGATCCATCCTTTCGTTGGCATCCACAAGCATTTGCCATGCCCGCTGTTGCTCTGTGAGCGACCCGTCCGCCTGGGCGTATGCCACACAGGGCATTAGGGAAGCAGCCAGGGTTAATCCCACCACAATTATCGTCGTCATTTTCTTTCCACTCTCAGCCAGCGAGTTTTTCAGCACATCGTTTAGCGTGGCGGTCAGTCCTTCGGCAGTATCGCTTATTTCCTTTTCAATATTGCCCTTTTCCTCGTTCGACATCGATTCTATTCTTGCAAGGGCATTCTCCACCAATCCCAGCACCTTATTCATGGGTGTTTTCACCTCATAACCCAGATTATCCACAAACACGGTCTTCATCCGTTCAGCCTCCTGAGCCTTGTCGAGAGCCTCTGTGAGCAGTTTTTGTTTCTTCTTCAGATGTCGGATGACAAGTCGGTTGCTCATCCATGCAAATGCGCTGTATCCTATCAGCAACAGGAACAATGCCACACCGAAATACATTGTGATACGCTGCCTCTTGTTCTTAGCGAGAAGCATCTCATATTCAGCCTCCCTTTCTTCGGCTTCCTCCCTGCTCACCAAGCTGTCAGCCCTCATTTTGGCAATCAGCTGCGAGTCGTTGGCAAGTTTAATCTTTGCGTTCTCCAACCTTGAGGCATCCAGCAATTTCTTTTCCTCGCCCATCTTGTTTTTCTGCTGCGCCATATCATATTCCAGTTTCAGGCGCGACAGTTTCAATTGGTCATTAACGATTTCGGCATCCATCTCGGCGATGTGATACGACTTCCCTTGGTCAAACTCCTTTGTCTCCAATAGTCGGGCTCTTTCCTGGAATATTGGATACGCCTTGCGATAGTCGCCAGTTGCCACATACACCTCCCTAAGCGCAGCACTGCGGTCTTCCCTATTCTTAATACCCATCGCCGTCTGTTCCGCTTTTTCGGTATTTCCCTCGATGGTTTCCTTTATCACCGTGAGGAATTTAGATATATCATCACTTATCTCCTTGCCGAAAAACTTTGCCGCCCTATTGTAATTGGTCAAATAATCGTCATACATTTTCTCCCAATACAACATCTTGGCCAACTGTATGTGCAATATAGCCTTGCTTTTATCCGTCTTCACCTTCCCAAGAGCTTTCTTCAGCATATCCACACCCTCGCTTCTTCTCGTCAGCCTATCCAAACATTTTGCCAATCCCAGGTATTCGTCGCCAATATCAAGCTTCGACAACGACTTCTCGGCAACCTCGATAGCACTCCTGTAGTTTCTTTCGGCCATGCCGATGTCACCCTGACCGTTATATAGTTTGGCAGTGGTACTAAAAAAGAGGTATTTGCCGTATGGATTATTTTCCTTGTAAGCATTATTTCCGATTTCCTTGATAATACGGAAAGCCCTGAAATAATTCTTACTGTTGATATCCGTCTCGGCCGCTTTCACGGCAGAATCATAATCATATCCCTTCGCCCCTGCCATAGTGGCAAGTCCGAAAAAAAAGAAGGCAGTAAGCAATACTCCCGTCCAAGTCCTAATATGATTTACAACCCATCTCATTTAGATTTTTATCTCTCTTTCCTTAATAAGGCGTATAATTATGTTCGTTTATGGCTGCAAAAGTAGTAAAAAATTCGGAAACAACAAAACATTTTTTTGATTTTTTATCTTTTCATATACAAGAAAATCCCCCAAAGGCATAAACATACAAAAAGGGTGCCACCAAAAATGCAATGGAGGATGTCAATAATTGGATGTTCTGCAAGGAGTGCCTGCAGATGTTCAAGCATATCATCTGGCAGCATTAAAGTCTGATGGTAAAGAGAGTAATGGAAGAAAAGGATAGAGTAAATAAAGAAAGAAGAAGAACAATACGAATAAAAAAATGTCATTGTCATTTTGTCATTTTGTCACGAATAAGCATTTTTTGATTCTTAATGATAGAGACTTACATTATTGTAATTCGTTATTATAATTATTATATTATATATTATATTATAATATAATATATAATATAATAATTTCTAATGAGTTTTTTATATTTATCTTTTTTGGGCTAAAAATGCTTATTCGTGACAAAATGACAAATGACAAAATGACAAAATGAGTTTTGAGGTATTGCCTCAGAGAGCTAAAACGGTTCTCCGAGGTAGTGATAGAGTAGCTTCACTTGCTGTGGAGTGAAACGGCGTTGTGTGGTGATGTAACCCGTGGCGACGAGACGTGCCGAGAGTTCGGTGTTGGTACGAATCCAATGATTTAGCTTTTTCAATGCTGCGGTGTAGTCGATGTCAGGACAATATGCCTGGGCGAGCTCTTTTTTTGTTGTATAGATCATATTGGTATTGGGATTTGATTTTGTTATTGATGTGATAATTATGTGTGCAAAGGTAATACCATTTAACGAGAATCTGTAACGTTGGGACTCAAAATCGCAGACGTTGGAGAAAATAACCTGAGACGTGTGGGAAGAGGAACGTTTTAAATGAAGTATGAAGAATGAAATCTGTGATAATCTGTGGACAAAAGAAGTCAGACCACAGATGTTTTTATAGACCACAGATTAACACAGATTGGCACAGATTAAGAGCCAAAGACTCTGATTAGGATGATTATTGATTTATTTTTTAGGCACGGATGGACACGGCTTTTAAAAAAGACACGGCTGGCTGCACGATGGGAATGGCTTTATTTGCATTAAGGTTATACTAAAGTATAGACACGTGCGCATAGGCCGCGTGGAAGGCAAACTAAGCTGCGACCCGCCTACAAAGCATACTAAGCCGTGAACTTGCGAAGCAAGCCGTAATCACGAAGTGCCGTGGAAAATACCAAGGCGGAGCCAAGCCGTGTCTTTATAAAATAAAGCCGTGGATTTCCGTGCCCAAAAAAGAAAAATCTGTGATAATCAAAATATCTTTGATATTTAATAATCTGTGTAAATCTGTGATAATCTGTGGGCAACAAAAACATCTGTGGACAACAAAAGAAATTTGTGGATGAAAGTAGTGACAGATGACTGTTTTATTTTGAACCCGTATATATATATAAACTATGAAAATTGTAATAAAAAGAGAGATTAAAGGCAATACATATACTGCCGGAAAAATGTATGTTGACGACTGGTACTTCGCCGATACCCTCGAACCGAGGGCAATCGACTGGAGCAAAGAGGAAAAGGTGGCGGGAAAAACCGCCATCCCCGAAGGCACATACAAGTTGGAAATGAGATTCAGTACGAAATTCAAAACCCAAATGCCGTTTCTACAGAACGTGCCACATTTCACGGGCATAATGATTCACGTCGGCAACAGTGTGCGCAATTCAAGCGGGTGTATTCTCATCGGAACTCGCACATTCCCGAGCGTACTCACCCACTCGCGCGACGCCCTGAACCGCCTCATCCTGCTCATCGAGGAGCATAAGGACGAGACGATCCTGGTGACAGTGGAATTTCAGCGAAAAGACGAAAAAAGTCGAGTAAAACAATAATTTCATATACATTATAAAAAAATAGGGAATTTATTTGGAGATATCGATTAAATACATTATCTTTGCACCAAAAATGATAAAGAACACACAAATATGACAGAAAAGAAGATTGAAGAAAACGAAGAGAAGAAAAGCTTGAGCTTCGTGGAACAGATGGTTGAGGCCGACTTGGCCGAGGGTAAAAACGGTGGCAGAATCCAAACACGATTCCCGCCAGAGCCCAACGGATATATTCACATCGGACATGCCAAGGCCATCTGCATGGACTTTGGCGTCGCTGAGAGATATGGCGGCGTGTGCAACCTGAGATTTGACGACACAAATCCCTCGAAGGAAGATACTGAATATGTTGACTCTATCCTCAACGACATACAATGGCTCGGATTCAAATGGGGCAACGTATATTACGCCAGCGACTATTTCCAGCAGCTATGGGACTTCGCCGTGTGGATGATCAAGAAGGGAATGGCATATATCGACGAGCAGACATCGGAGCAGATTGCCGAGCAGAAAGGTACGCCGACAACACCTGGACAGGCAAGCCCATATCGCGACCGACCCATTGAGGAAAACCTCGCCCTCTTCGAGAAGATGAACACTCCCGAGGCAGTAGAAGGCTCGATGGTGCTCAGGGCAAAGCTCGACATGGCCAATCCCAACATGCACTTCCGCGACCCGGTGATGTATCGCATCATCCATACTCCTCATCATCGCACAGGCACCCAATGGCATGCCTATCCGATGTATGACTTCGCTCACGGACAGAGCGACTATTTCGAGGGTGTCACCCACTCTATCTGCACTCTCGAGTTTGTGCCCCATCGCCCACTCTACGACAAATTCGTGGATTTCCTCAAGGAATACGACTCAGAGGCAAAGCTCGGTGCCGACTACAGACCAAGGCAGATTGAGTTTAACCGACTCAACCTCACATACACCGTGATGAGCAAGAGAAAACTGCACACTCTCGTGGACGAGAAACTGGTGAGCGGATGGGACGACCCACGAATGCCGACCGTTTGCGGTATGCGCCGACGCGGATACTCGGCCGAGAGCATCCGACAGTTTATCAACTCGATAGGATACACCAAATTCGACGCGCTCAACGACTACGCTCTGCTCGAGGCTGCCGTGCGCGACGACCTCAACAAGCGCTCACTGAGAGTGTCGGCTGTGCTCAATCCCGTGAAACTCGTCATCACCAACTATCCCGAGGGACAAACCGAGGAGATGGAGGCTATCAACAATCCTGAAAACGAGGCCGACGGAAAGCACACCATCACCTTCAGCCGCAACCTGTGGATTGAGCGCGACGACTTCATGGAGGACGCTCCGAAGAAATTCTTCCGCATGACTCCTGGCAAGGAGGTGAGACTGAAGAACGCATACATCATCACATGCACTGGATGCAAAAAGGACGACGAGGGAAATGTGGTGGAGATATACGCCGAATACGACCCGATGAGCAAGAGCGGAATGGAAGGCGCCAACCGTAAGGTGAAGGGCACTCTCCACTGGGTGAGCTGCGACCACTGCCACAAGGCGGAGGTGAGACTCTACGACCGACTCTTCACCATCGAAAATCCTGCCGCCGACGAGCGCGACTTCCGCGAGTTGCTCAACCCTGAGTCGCTCACTGTGCTCGACAATTGCTATGTGGAGGATTTCGTCACCACATGCAAGCCCGGCGACTTCCTGCAATTCCAAAGAATAGGATATTTCACGCCCGATCTCGACTCCAAACCCGATCATCTTGTATTCAACAAGACAGTGGGACTCAAGGACACATGGGCAAAAATAAATAAGTAAATGCACATCAACGAGGAGCTATTCCAAAGAGAAGACTTCAAAAGGAATCTTAAAGCATACGAGGAGGCGATGAAGACGGGAAAGACGGTGTTTATGGACATCGACGACATGACCGACATCATCGACTTCTACAACTATGACGGGCGGATTGATGATGCCAACGCTATGGCCGACTATGCATTGTCGCTATATCCCGGAGCCATCGGTCCGCACGTCTTCAAGGCAAGGCAGGCCATCGCCAACGACAATATCGACGAGGCGAAAGCCCAATGCGAAGCCATCGACGACAAAAGCGACATCGACTATTTCTATCTCAGAACCGAGCTGGAGATAGCCCAGATGAACTATGAGGAGTCGGAGAAAATGATAAAGGAAGCATTTAAAACTATCGAGGACAGAGAAGACAAGGAAAACTTCTTGCTCGATATCGGCGCGCTTTATGTTGACTACAACGCTATTGATCTTGGAGAAAAATGGCTCGACAAGATGGAAGACAAAGAGAACAAGGAAAGGCTTGAACTCATCTCGCGCATTCTGTGCAACAGAAGCGAATACGACGAGGCTGCAAAGATATTGGAAACGCTCATCGACAAGAATCCTTTCATCTATCGATATTGGAACACTCTGGGTATAATACATCTGTGCAGAAACGACTTCGACGAATGTCGCAACTGTGCTGAATACTCATTGGCCATTTATCCCAACAACACCGACGGACTATGGTGCCTGGCAAAGGCACTGGTGGGACAAGGCGACATGGAAGGCGCTACGGAGACGTTTGAGAAATTCTTGAAGAGAATGCCCAATTGCGCCAAGGCGGAATTGGAAATAGGCACGTGCCTGGTGCAATTAGACAAAGCCGACGAGGCTGAGAAATATCTCAACATGGCTTTGGAGCACGGCGATGACGACGCAATGGTGATCGCACAGGCATCCGACGACTTGGCATTCATATACAGCAGCAGAGGAGATATCGACAAAGCCCTGCAACATCTTGACAAATCGGAAATGTTCTCACCTTATATCGACGACTCGCCTTACACGCAAGCTCAACGATATGTGCTACGAGGCCATATTTACATGATGAACGACCAACCCGAAGAAGGATTGAAATATTTTGAAAAAGCTACGAAAAAATCAAATCGCAATCCGGAAATCATCTTCAAGATTATGGTGTCGCTCTTCGACCATGAACTATATGACATGGTTTTGACTTATTACAGAAAACTCATAAGGGTAATCCCCGAGGGATGGGACGTCGGATATGCATACGCAGCGGCAAGCTATTTCAAGACTAAGGACATCGACAAGGGAACGAAATGCCTGAAAAAGGCATGCCAACTGAATCCTAAAGAGGTGGAAACTATCTTCGGAAATTTCTTCCCTTCAGGAATGAATAATGAGGAATTTTGTGAAATGATTAAAAATTTAAAACTCAAATGAATTTATCATCACTTTTAAGCAACTTAAACTACGGCACGATACTGCTACTGATGCTGATAGAGAGCACGGTTATCCCGTTTCCGTCGGAAGTGGTTGTGGCACCTGCCGCCTATCACGCAGCAGCCGGATATCAAAACGTGTTTCTCGTGGTATTGTTTGCCACTATCGGTGCCGATCTCGGTGCTATCATAAACTATGCGGCTGCTTATTATCTCGGCCGACCGCTGATTTATAGTTTCGCACGCAGCAAATGGGGCAGAATGTGCCTGCTCAACGAGGAAAAGGTGCAGAGAAGCGAAAAATATTTTGCCGACCATGGTGTGGTGGCTACTCTCACCGGCCGACTGCTGCCTGTGATCAGGCAACTTATCTCGGTGCCGGCCGGACTCGCCAAAATGAACTTCGGCAAGTTCATCCTCTATACAACTATCGGAGCTGGAGTGTGGAACTCTATTCTTGCAGCTCTCGGATGGTATCTTCACTCAATTGTGCCGGAAAGCCAACTCGAAGCAAAAATCACAGAATATTCCGATTATATCAAAATCGTAATCGTGGCGCTCGTCGTAGTGGCGGCTGTGTATTTCGCATTCAAAAAATTTAAAAAACACTAATTTATTATTTATTATGGTAAGCAGCAGAAACAACCATCTTGTCATCATGGCAGGCGGCGTGGGAAGCCGATTCTGGCCGATGAGCACTGTAGAAAAGCCCAAGCAGTTTATCGACGTCCTCGGAGTGGGAAAATCGTTGCTACAACTGACTGTTGAGCGTTTTGGTGATATTTGCAAAACTGAAAACGTCTGGGTAGTCACCAACAAAGCTTATATCGATCTCGTGAGGGAACAACTGCCGGAATTGCCCGTTGGAAACATCCTCTGCGAGCCATGCAGGCGCAACACTGCTCCTTGCATTGCTTATGTAAGTTGGAAAATCAAGTCGAAAGACCCAAAGGCTAACATCGTGGTAACTCCAAGCGACCATATTGTCACCAACACCGAGGAGTTCAGACGTGTGATCAAGTCATGCCTCGACTTCACAATGGATTCGGACGCAATCGTCACATTGGGAATGAAACCGACACGACCTGAGACGGGATATGGATACATCCAGGCCGACCTATCTAGTAGTTCGCTGCGCAACAAGGAAATATTCAGGGTTTATTCATTCCGCGAAAAACCCGACATCGACACTGCCAAGCAATATATCTCGAAGAACAACTACTTCTGGAACGCTGGAATATTCATTTGGAACGTAAGCACTATCGTCAACGCATTCAGAGTTTATCAGCCGGCTATATCTAAGGTGTTCGAGGGCATGCTGCCTATCTATGGCACCGACAAGGAGCAAGCCATGATTGACGAGAAATTCCCCGAATGTAAAAGTATTTCGGTGGATTATGCCATCATGGAGAAGGCGGAGGAAATATTCGTTTGCCCAGCCGACTTCGGATGGAGCGACCTCGGAACTTGGGGCTCACTGCTCGCCAACACCAAAAAAGACCTTTATGGCAACAGTTGTATTGGCAACGAAATCAATGTGTTTGAAACAAACAACTGTATCATTCACACTACACAGGAGAAAAAGGTGATAGTGCAGGGACTCAACGGATATATCGTGGCTGAAAACGACAACACGCTACTCATCTGCCAACTATCGGAGGAACAGAGAATAAAACAATTTACGGGTGAGGCATAAATATTTGAATAATCACACGTCGTTGTATAGATATTTGAATAATCACACATTTTTATATAAATATAAGAAAATGAAAGAAAAAAAAGTTGCACTAATTACTGGAGTTACAGGTCAGGACGGTTCGTACTTGGCAGAGTTTTTGTTGGAAAAAGGATATGAGGTGCACGGCACTATCCGTCGCTCGTCGGTTGACTTCCGCGAGCGCATCGCGCATCTTGAGGGAAAGCCCAATTTCCATCTGCATTATGCCGACCTCGGCGACTCAATGAGCATTCTCGGAGTCATCGGCAAGGTTCGACCCAACGAAATCTACAACCTCGCCGCACAGAGTCAT